>NZ_RAWF01000039.1:0-45103 GCF_003612075.1 Corallococcus sp. CA041A | reverse complement strand
GTCACGGGGCGGGGATGGCAGGCGGAAAGCGACAGCAGGAGCAGCAGGGCGGCGTGGCGCATGGGCAAGGGGAAACTCTACCTTGCACGGGGAAACGCGCGACGCGTAGATTGCCGCGCGCCCATGGCCCGGGAAAAGGACAACATCGCTCTGTCCGATGAGCACAACACCCGCGGCATCGAGCTGGCGGACCGGGGCTGGCTGGACGAGGCCGTCAAGGAGTTCAAGAAGGCCATCGACCTGGACCCCACGTCGGCGCACGCGCACGACAACCTGGCCACGGTCTACGCGGAGAAGAAGCAGTTCCGCGAGGCGCTGGGCGAGTACCTCACCGCGCTCAAGCTGGAGCCGGAGAGCGCCACCGCGCACTACAACCTGGCCTGCTTCCTCTCCACCCACGCCAGCGAGATGGCCGTGGAGGAGTACAAGGAAGCCATCGAGCTGGATCCGGAGTACCCGGACGCCCACTTGAACCTGGGGCTTACCTACGCGGACCAGGGGCGGGTGGAGGAGGCGATGCGGGAGCTGCAGGCCGCCATCGAGCTGGACCCGCAGGACGCCTTCCCCCGGCACGAGCTGGCGGCGCTGATGATGGATGAGGGGGACTACCGCTCCTCCATCACCCAGCTGAAGGAAGTGGTGCGGCTGGAGCCGGACAACTTCGAGGCGCAGCTGGACCTGGGCATCTGCTACGCCCAGAAGGGCTTCTACGCGGAAGCGGAGCGCGCCTACGAGCGCGCCCGGGCGCTCAACGCGGAAGACCTCCTGCTCAACTACAACCTGGCGGCGCTGTACGCGCTGTGGGGCCGTCCGAAGGACGCCGTCCAGTACCTGCAGAAGGCGCTGGCGGCGGACCGGCAGAAGGTCCTGGGGTGGCTGTCCGCGGACCCCATGTTCGACGTGCTCAAGGGCGATCCGGACTTCGAAGCCCTCTTCTGAGGGAATCACACATGGAATGGGTTTTCCTGGGGCTGGCGCTGCTGCTGGTCGTCGCGAACGGTTTCTTCGTGGCGACGGAGTTCGCCATCGTGAAGATCCGCGCCACGCGCCTGCAGTCCCTGGTGGACGAGGGCACGCCCGGCGCGTCCACGGCCCTGAAGATGGTGACCGAGCTGGACGCGTACCTGTCCGCCACGCAGTTCGGCATCACGCTCGCGTCGCTGGGCCTGGGCTGGCTGGGTGAGCCCGCGTTCGAACACCTGCTGCACCCGGTGGTGGAGAAGGTGCTGCCGGAGGCGATGGCGGCGAAGTACGGCTCCACCGCGGCGGGCATCATCGGCTTCAGCATCATCACGTTCCTGCACATCGTGATGGGGGAGCTGGCGCCCAAGAGCGTCGCCATCCAGCGCGCGGAGCAGACGACGCTCGCGGTGGCGCTGCCCATGCGCGCGTTCTACTTCCTCTTCTACCCGGCCATCCGGCTGCTCAACTGGCTGGCGGGGCTGGTGCTCAAGGCCTTCGGCCTGCACTCCGCCAGCGAGTCGCACGAGGCGACGAACGAGGACGAGCTGCGCGTCATCCTGCACAGCTCCGCGCAGGCCGGCGCCATCACCACGGCGCGGGCGGAGCTGCTGGAGCGCGCGCTGGAGATGGCGCAGAAGACGGCGCGGCAGGTGATGGTGCCCCGCAACCAGATGCGCTACCTGGACGTGGAGGAGGCGCTGGACAGGAACGTCATCGACGCGCGGGCGTCCGGGCACACGTGGCTGCCGGTGTGCCGGGGCAACCTCGACGAGGTCGAGGGCGTGGTGAACGTGAAGGACCTGTTCTTCCTCCTGTCGCGCGGCGAGCTGCGCAGCCTGTCCCAGGTGCAGCGCCCGGTGCTCTTCATCCCGGAGAACGCGACGCTGGAGCAGCTCCTGACGGAGTTCCGCCGCCGGCGCCGGCAGATCGCCATGGTGGTGGACGAGCACGGCGGCACGTCCGGGCTCGTGACCATCGCGGACGTGGTGGCGGAGGTGGTGGGCGACGTGGCGGAGCTGGGACGGCGCGTGGAGGAGGTCCGGGCGCTGCCGGGAGGCCGCTTCGAGCTGCCCGGCACCGCGCAGCTGGACGACCTGGAGGCCCAGCTGGACGTCACCTTCGACCTGAGCGACGACGAGAAGGGCGAGGTGACGACCATCGCCGGCTACCTGATGACGAAGCTGGGCCGGGTGCCGGAGAAGGGCGACAGCCTCAAGCTCGACATGTGGCGCATCCTCGTGGAGGAGGTGGACGGCCCCCGCGTGGTGCGCGTCACGGTGGAGCCGCAGTCGCGCCCCACGGCGGTGCCCAAGGACGGCAGCCGCCCCACGGAGCCGCCCGTGCCCTCCGGCGAGACGGGGTGAAGCGCTAGCTCTTGGTGGGCTTCACGGCCTTCTTCTTCGCGCCGCCCTGGATGGCCGCCGGCTTCACCTTGGCGTTCGGCCGGTCCACCTTGAGCAGCTCCAGGTTCGTCTCTCCGTCCGTGGTCAGCTTCACGATGCCCACGTCCGGCGCGAACCACATGAAGCTCTCCATGGAGCGCCCCTCCGAGCCGGGGCGGCTGGCGCGCGCCGTGGTGATGTTCTTGATCTTCAGCGCCTTGAAGGTGCCCGCCGCGACGGTGACCTCCTCCTCGCCCACCACCGTGGCCTCCTTGTCGAAGGTCGTGGCGATGATGGGGCGCAGGCCGCCCTTCCTGGCCGGCGGCTGGAGCTTCACCGACAGGCTGTTCTTCCAGGTGCCCCCGAGGACCATCACGGACGGCGCCGGCACGGCCGCGCCCTCCGCGTTCACGACTTGAACGTCCATGCCGGACGCGGACAGGAGCGTGCCCTCCAGGCCGCCCAGGCCCGTGCGCACGCCTTCGGAGTCGCAGGTCAGGTCCGTCTGGCCGCTGCGCCCCTTGAGGCTCACCGCCAGCGTGGCCTTCACCGTCCCGTCAGCGGCGGGGGCGACGTCCTTCGTCGCCAGCACCAGCTCCGACGAGCGGCCCGCCCGGTAGGTCAGCGACAGGCCTTCCTCCATGGGAAACCAGGGGTTCGGACAGGGGGCCGGCGCCGCCGCCACGACCATGTCAGACCGGGGTGCTACCTGGGACGTCGGGGACGCACCGACGAGGAGCGACATGGCGAGCAAGGGCTGAAACGTAGGACGCCTCCAGAAAGATCAAGAGGAAGGTAGGGTGGGTCGGTTGCTTTGCAAGGGTGGTGCAAGGCCGCTCGCACACCAACCTGTAGCACTGCACATAGGGTCATGCGTGGCATGGTCACGCTTGATCCGGGGCGGGGTGCGTTGGTACTCCTGCCAAACGCTGCGGAGCCGATTTTCCGGCCCCGCGCGCGTTTTCACCCCGTCTCACCGTCGGCCTGTAGGGAGCCCGCTGGCATGCGAATCAAGCGCCTGGACATCACCGGCTTCAAGTCGTTCATGGAGCGGAGCGTCTTCTCCTTCGACGAGGGCGTCACCGGGGTCGTCGGCCCCAATGGGTGTGGCAAATCCAACGTCGTGGACGCCATCCGCTGGGTGATGGGCGAGCAGAGCGCGAAGAACCTGCGCGGCCGCGGCATGGAAGACGTCATCTTCAACGGCTCGGAGAACAAGCCGCCCCTGTCCATGGCGGAGGTGTCGCTCACCTTCCTCGTGGACGACACGGACACGCTGGCGCCCCAGTACCAGGGCTTCAGCGAGATTACGGTGACGCGGCGCCTGTTCCGCAACGGCGACTCCGAGTACCTCATCAACAAGACGCTCTGCCGCCTGCTGGACATCACCGAGCTGTTCCTCGGCACGGGCGTGGGCACCAAGGCCTACTCCATCATCGAGCAGGGCCGCGTGGGCCTCATCGTCTCCAGCAAGCCGGAGGACCGCCGGCACCTGCTGGAAGAGGCCGCGGGCGTCACCAAGTACAAGGCCCGCCGCAAGGCCGCCGAGCGCAAGATGGAGGCCACCGAGGCCAACCTCCTGCGCGTCAACGACATCACGGGCGAGCTGGAGAAGCGGCTCGACACGCTGTCGCGCCAGGCGAAGAAGGCGGAGAAGTACCGCAAGCTCAAGGCGCGCATGCGGGAGATTGATTTGCACTCCACCAGCCACCGCTCGCTGGAGCTGATGGCGGAGAAGCGCGTGCTCCAGTCTCGCCTGGAGAACCTGGGCGGCGAGGAGCGCGAGGGCCTGGACAAGGTGAAGGAGCTGGAGGAGGTCATCACCCGGCGCCGCGCGGAGCTGGACGCGGAAGGGGCGGCCCTCCAGCAGTACGCCGGAGAGGTGCACGCGCTGGAGAGCGCCCTGCAGCGCGAGGCGCAGGAGCTGTCCTACGGCCGCCGCGACTTCGAGGAAACCGGCGCGCGCGTGGAGTCCGCGCAGGCGGAGCTGGACGCGCTGCTCGCGCGGCAGGCCGAAGTCGTGCGGACCATGACGGCCCGCGAGGCGGAGCTGTCGGGCATCGCCGGCTCGTACAAGGAAGACGAAGTGGCCATGGCGGTGGCCCTGGAGGAGCAGCGCCGCGTCTCCGTGCTCCAGACGGAAATCTCCCTGCGCCTGGAGCAGGAGCGGGCCGGGCTGGTCGCCGTGGCCACGCGCCTGGCGAACCACGAGAGCAACCTGGTCAATCTCGCGCGCCAGCGCACGGACCTGGAGGCGCGCCGCGCGAAGCTGGGCGGTGAGCTGGAGGCCCTGCGCGTCCAGGAGCAGGAGCTGGACACCGTGCGCACCCAGGCGGCCAGGCACGTGGAGGACACGCGCCACCTGGCCTCCGAATTGGCCGAGCGCCGGGGCCAGGAAGAAGAGGCCCTCACCCGCACGCGCGAGGCCTTCACGGAGAACGAGGTCCAGGTCATCGCGCTGCGCGAGGAGCTGAGCGACAAGCGCAGCCGCCTGTCCTCCCTGGAGGACATCCAGAAGAACTACGACGGCTTCGACCGGGGCGTGCGCGCCGTCATGGTGCGCGCCGCGGAGGCCGCTCGCGAGCAGGGCATCTTCGGCCTGGTGGCGGACGTCCTCACGGTGAATTCGGCGCGCTACGAGCGCGCGGTGGAGGCCGCCCTGGGCGAGCGGCTCCAGCACGTCATCGTGGACAGCCGCGAGAAGGGCGTGGAGCTGGTGGAGTACCTGAAGGGCCACGCGGAAGGGCGCGGCACCTTCCTGCCGGTGCCCTCCGGCGAGCAGGCCCGGGCGTACGTGGAGCCGGACCTCTCGCGCCCGGGCGTCCTGGCGCACGCGCTCAAGGAAGTGTCCTGCGAGCCCGCGCTGGAGCCGGTGCTCAAGCTGCTCCTGGGCGACGTGGTCATCGTCCAGGACATGGTCGCCGCGAGCGAGTACGCGGAAACCACCCCCGTGCCCGTCACGCTCGTCACGCTGGACGGCGAGGTGTTCCGCGCGGACGGCTCCATCACCGGCGGTGAGCGCGAGGGCGCGGCGGTGGGCGCGCTCCAGAAGAAGCGCGAAATCGCCGAGCTGGCGGCCGAAGTGGCCCGGGTGGAGGAGCGCTACAACGAGATTTTGACCCGCCACTACACGCTCCAGAAGCAGATGGGGCAGGCGGAGGCCGTCCTCAAGGGCCTGGGCAAGGAGCAGCACGCGGAGGAGGTCAACCTGGCCAGCCAGGAGAAGGACCTCCACAAGGCGAGCGAGGACCTGGCCCGGGTGCGCGAGCGGCTGCGCTCGCTGGAGGGCGAGGAGGGCCAGCTGTCGCAGAGCCACACCGCGCTCACCAACGAGGAGGAGTCCAGCCGCGGCGAGGTCGCCCACGGCCAGGCGGACCGCGAGGCGCGCGAGGAGCGCGTGCGCCAGTACGCCGGGGAGCTGGAGGGGCTGCGCCAGCGCGCGGACACCGCGTCCTCGAACCTGATGGGCCTGCGCGTGAAGGTGGCCGCCGGCAGCGAGCGCGGTGAGTCCGCGCGCAAGGAGCTGGAGAGCCTGGTGGCGCAGCGCCGGGACATGGAGTCGCGCGTCAGCCGCCTGCAGGCCACGGTGACGGACGGCCGCACCAAGGTGGAGCAGCTGCAGGGCCGGCTCGCGGAGCTGGAGTCCACCAAGGAGCAGCGGGCGGAGGAGCACCGCGTGGGCGCGGAGGCCCTGGAGGCCCGCCGCACCGCGCACACCACCGCCACCACGGAAGTGCGCGAGCAGGACACCTCCTTCCGCGAGCTGCGCGGCCGGCTGGACGAGCTCATGCAGGGCCTGTCGCAAATCACCCTGCGCGAGAAGGAGATTGGCCTGGAGCTGGAGCACCTGGCCGCCGGCATCCGCGAGCGCTACCAGCTGGAGCTGGCCACGGAGCTGCACAACTACCACCTGCTGGCGCCGCTCTCGCCGGAAGTGGAGAGCGAGCTCAAGGACCTGCGCGCGCAGGTGGAGAAGATGGGGGAGATCAACCTCACCGCCATCGACGAGCACGCGGAGCTGTCCAAGCGCTTCGAGTTCCTCTCCACCCAGCGTCAGGACCTCCTGGCGTCCATCAGCCAGCTGAAGGAAGCCATCGTCCGCATCGACGCGACGAGCCGCGAGCGCTTCAAGCAGACCTTCGACGTGGTGAACGACAAGTTCCAGGCCATCTTCCCGCGCCTGTTCGGCGGTGGCCGCGCCAGCCTCATCCTCACGCAGGAGGGCCCCAACGGTGAGCCGGGCGTGGAGATTGTCGCCCAGCCGCCGGGCAAGAAGCTCCAGAGCGTCAACCTGCTCTCCGGTGGCGAGAAGGCCCTCACCGCCGTGGCGCTCATCTTCGGCATCTTCCTCATCAAGCCCACCCCCTTCTGCCTCCTGGACGAGGTCGACGCCCCGCTGGATGAGGGCAACGTGGGCCGCTACAACGACATGGTGAAGGAGATGAGCAGCCAGTCGCAGTTCATCCTCATCACCCACAACAAGCGCACCATGGAGATCGCCGACACGCTCTACGGCGTCACCATGGAGGAGCCCGGCATCTCCAAGCTCGTCAGCGTGAAGATGCGCGAGGCCTCCGCGCACAATGACGACAAGGTCCCCGCCGCGTCTTAAGGGCGCGGGGCAGGGCAGGGCAGGGCTGGTCGCTGAAAAGAAGACGGGCGCCCCGGGATGTTCCCCGGAGCGCCCGTTGTCATTTCAGCGGCTCAACGTCGAAGGACTACTTCTTCTTCGCCGGCGCGTAGCTCTTCTTCGGGCAGGCGCCCTGGTCCGCGGCCAGACGCTGCTGGGCGGCGGAGAGGTCCTTCTGGGTGTTGGCCAGGGCCTCCTGGCTGGCGGTCTCCACCGGGGCCCAGTCTTCCTTCTGGGCCTTGAGCTGCTGCACCAGCGTCAGGGTCGTCTGGTCCACCGTCTCCTGCGCCTTGAGCGCGTCCACCCACTTGCCGGCGGAGTCCACCAGCGCTTGGCACTTGGAGGACAGCTCGTCGAAGAGCTTGTAGTCCTTCGTCTTGGTGTACTTCTGAACGACGGCGTCATACGTGTCCGCCGCGTTGGTGCGCGCGCCGAAGGCGATGGCGGACGCGGCGGCCGTCTGGGTGCGCGCCAGCTCCAGCTGGAAGAAGCGCAGCTCCGGCGGCATGGTCGTGGAGGCCTCCACCGGGGCCTGCGAGTTGAAGAACACGAAGCGGAAGGGGAACTTCAGCTCGCCCGTCGTCGTCGCGGGCATGGCGGCGATCTTCGCCTGCATGCAGGACGCCAGCTGGTCGCCTTCCGTGCTGCCGGAGGGCTTGAAGACGACCTCCGTCGGGTTGGGCTGACCCTTCACGATGTGGATGTCGGCGGCCAGCACCGGCGGCGTGGACGCCTTGAAGCCGGCGAAGCAGTCACACCAGCTCTTCTGGGCCAGGCGCACCGTGCCGGAGAAGTCCGAGCCCTCGTTGATGCCCATGGTGACGGAGGGGTTGTTGGCGGTGGCGTGGTCGTACTCGTACGAGGCCTCCACCGGCTTCGCGTCCGCCGCCAGCGCCGCGGGCTTCACGTGCGTGTCCAGCACCTGCTGGATGCAGGCCGTGCCGGCCGGGGTGAGGTTCTCACCGGAGACGGCGTGCGTGGCGCCCTGCGCGTTGACGGTGGACTTCACCATCACCTTGGTGCTGGCCGCGGGGCCGCGGTTGGCGGGGTCCACCAGGCACTCCAGCACGTCCGGACGGACGCTCAGGAGCGCGCCCACGAGGACACCCTCGTTGGCGGGGGTGGGCAGGGTCTGCTCGTGCGGGAAGCAGGTCGCCAGGTCGAAGGGGGGCTGGTTGGTGATGCGCAGCCGCTCTTCCTTGGTCATCTGCTTCTGACCTTCGGTGGCTTCGGTCTTCTGCTGGCCGGCACAGGCGGCGGTGAGGATGACGGAGGCGACGGCGAGACGCTTCAGCATGGTGAGGCTTTCTCCCGGTTGGGGTGATTGGGACTGCGGTCGGGCGCTCACTTCTCCAGGCCCTCGGCGTTCTTGAGGTCCTTGAGGCGGAGCCCGTTCTTCTTCAACAGGCGGTAGAGGCTCTGCATGGACAGGCCGGTGCGCTGCTCCGCGGCCTTCATGTCGAAGGCCACCTCGCGCATGACTTCCGCGAAGTACAGCCGCTCGAAGTCCGCGAGCACCCGGTCCTTCGCTTCGTGGTACGGCATGCCGGTGACGATGGCGGCCACGTTGGTGGCGGGCTCCGTGCCTTCCGTGAGCTTGGGCGCGTGCGCCAGGAAGTCCAGCCAGCTGGTGTTGCCCGTCTCCTGCATCAGCGCGCCGCGCTCCAGCACGTTGCGCAGCTCGCGCACGTTGCCCGGCCAGTCGTAGCCCTCGAAGAGGGCCAGCGTCTGCGGCGTCAGCTCCAGCGCGGCCTTCATGCCGCGCGACAGGGCCTGCGACAGCGTGGGGATGTCGTCGCGGCGGGTGCGCAGGGGCGGCAGCTTCACGCGCGCCACCGCGAGCCGGAAGTAGAGGTCCGCGCGGAAGCGGCCCTGGCGCACGTCCTCCTCCAGGTTGCGGTGCGTGGAGGCGATGACGCGCACGTCCACCGCCACCGGCTGCCCGTCCAGCGACGGCACCTCGCGCGTCTCCAGCACGCGCAAGAGCTTGCCCTGCACGGACATGGGCAGCTCGCCCACCTCGTCCAGGAAGAGGGTGCCGCCGCGCGCCGCCTCGAAGATGCCGCGCGCGCCCTTGTCCTCGTTCTCCCCGGCGCGCAGCCCGCCGAACAGCTCGCGCTCCGCCTTCTCCTCGGAGATGAGGTTGCAGTCCACGACCTTGAAGGCGCCGTGGCGGCGCAGCGAGTGCTGGTGCACCGCCCGCGCGGCCAGCTCCTTGCCCGTGCCCGTCTCACCCTCGACGAGCAGGTTCATGTCCTCGCGAGCGATGCGGCGCAGCTCCGTGAAGACCCAGCGCATCTTCTCCGAGCTGCCCACGAGCTGCCCGAAGGACTCCGCGCCGGCGACCTCCACCTCCGTCGCGCGGGCGGCCACCTTCACCACCAGCTTCGTCTTGCCCAGCTCCACCTTGTCGCCGCTGGCGACGAAGGCCTGGATGATGCGGCGCCCGTCCAGGAACGTGCCGTTGCGGCTGCCGGTGTCGCGCAGCAGCAGCCCCTGCGGCAGCCGCTCCACCTCCAGGTGACGGCGGCTCACCGTCGGGTCGCTCAGCACCAGGTCGCCCGCGGCGTCGGAGCCCGCGCGCACCAGCGAGTCCCGGGTGGTGACCTTCTTGCCCTTGTCCGGACCGCCCACCACCTCCACCGTCCACTCGTGAAGGGGGACGCGGGTGGCCTGGGCCTCGCGCTCCGCGTGGACGGTTTCGGTGACATCCGGTCTGTCAATCATGGTCACGGACCCCTGGTCGCAACGGGGCGTGGGGGGCAAAAACACCCCTCGTCGCCCTCAATCCCGCCTCTTTAGGGGGGACTGCACACAGGGGGCAAGTGGAACAAGTAGACGCGGAAACGTCCGTTGAAGATGAAGACAGAAGGGGCCCGGCCGCCCCAACCAGGGACGTCGGGCCTGCCCTCCGGATTTCCCCCCGCCTCAGTACTTCGAGGGTGCGTCGCTCGCGGGGAACGACTCCTTGGACTGCTCGTCCACTTCGTCGTCGCCGGGGCTTCCGCCGGAGCGCACGCTCGCGTTGGTGGGGCCCTTCACCTCGCGCGTCGGCACCTCCGCGTTCGTCCTGCGCTTCGTGCTCTTGGGCTCCGCGCCCGACGTGGCCGCACGGCCCGTGCCGGCCTGCGCGTTCACCATGCGCGTGCCCAGCAGGTTCTTGGCGCGCTCGGCCAGGTTGCGCTGCTCGTCCTGCCAGTCGCGGAAGAGCTGCGCCAGCTCCTGGTCCCCCGCGGCCTCCGCGTCGCGCAGGTACTGCGCGCTCACCGACGCGCCCTTGAGCAGGTGGTAGAGCGTGCTGATGAGGTCGTGGTGTTCATCCCGGGTCCCCGTGACTTCCTGTCCGCCCGCCATGGTGTTCCTCCCGTGAAAGGGGTGAGTGCCTTGGCGAAGAAGGTAGGCACGGGGAACGCGGGTGGCGTCCGGGCACGGGGCCCGGCCGCCTGGCTGCTCAAGCGTGGAGCATGGGGTCCAGCTTGCCCTCGCGGTCGAGCGCGGCCATGTCGGAGTAGCCGCCCACGTGCGTGTCGCCGATGAAGATCTGCGGCACGGTGCGCTGACCGCCGCTCATCTCCACCAGCTTCGTGCGGGCGTCGTCGTCTCCGGTGACGTCCACCTCTTCGTAGGCCACGCCCTTGCGCTTGAGCAGGTCCTTCGCGCGCACACAAAAGCCACAGTAGGTCGTCGTGTAGATCTTCACGGGCTTCATGGAATTCCTCCTGGCTCTCTTGATGCCAAACCTAAGGGGCCGTTGCACGGGTGGCCACGGGCCTTCCCTTGTGCCTGGTCCCTGAAAACACGACGGCCCCCGGAACCCTGGTGGGCGCCGGAGGCCATCAAGTCCATCCCCTGGACTGCTTGGGGACGGGTGGGGCGACTACATGCCCATGCCGCCCATACCGCCCATGCCACCCATTCCGCCCATGCCACCACCGCCGCCGCCGCCCTTGTCGTCGTCCGCCTTCGGGCGCTCGGCGACCATGGCCTCCGTGGTGAGCATCAGCGAGGCGACCGACGCCGCGTTCTGCAGCGCGGTGCGGCTCACCTTGGCCGGGTCGATGACGCCCGCGGCCAGCAGGTCCTCGTAGACGCCCGTGGCGGCGTTGAAGCCGAAGGGACCCGTGCCCTCCTTGACCTTGTTCACCACCACGCTGCCCTCCAGGCCGCCGTTGCCGACGATCTGACGCAGCGGCTCCTCGACGGAGCGACGGATGATGTCCACGCCGGACTTCTCACCGTCGGCGACCTTCAGGGTGTCCAGGGCCTTGAGGCAGCGGATGTACGCCACGCCGCCGCCAGGAACGACGCCCTCTTCCACGGCCGCGCGGGTCGCGTTGAGCGCGTCTTCCACGCGGGCCTTCTTCTCCTTCATCTCCGTCTCGGTCGCGGCGCCCACGTTGATGACGGCCACGCCGCCCACGAGCTTCGCGAGGCGCTCCTGGAGCTTCTCACGGTCGTAGTCGCTGGATGTCTCCTCGACCTGGGCGCGGATCTGCTTCACGCGCGCCTCGATCTCCGACTGGCTGCCCGCGCCGTCGACGACCGTGGTGTTGTCCTTGTCGATGGTGACGCGCTTCGCGCGGCCCAGGTCCTGGAGCGTCAGCGTGTCCAGCTTGATGCCCAGGTCCTCGGCGATCATCCGGCCGCCGGTGAGGACCGCGATGTCCTCCAGCATGGCCTTGCGGCGGTCGCCGAAGCCCGGCGCCTTCACCGCCGCCACGTTCAGCACGCCGCGGATCTTGTTCACCACCAGGGTGGCCAGGGCCTCGCCCTCGACCTCCTCGGCGATGATCAGCAGGGGCTTACCGGCGCGCGCCACCTGCTCCAGGATGGGGAGCAGGTCCTTCATCGACGAGATCTTCTTCTCGTGGATGAGGATGAGGGGGTCGTTCAGCACGACCTCCATGCGCTCCGGATCCGTCACGAAGTACGGGGACAGGTAGCCGCGGTCGAACTGCATGCCCTCGACGACGTCCAGGGTGGTGTCCAGGCCCTTGGCCTCTTCCACCGTGATGACGCCCTCCTTGCCGACCTTCTCCATCGCGTCCGCGATGATCTGGCCGATGGTGGTGTCACCGTTCGCGGAGATGGTGCCAACCTGGGCGATCTCCTTGTTGCCCTTGGTCGGCTTCGCCAGCGTCTTCAGCTCGGCGATGATGGCGGCGACGGCCTTGTCGATGCCGCGCTTGATGTCCATCGGGTTGTGGCCCGCGGCGACCAGCTTCGCGCCCTCGCGGAAGATGGCCTGCGCCAGCACGGTGGCCGTGGTGGTGCCGTCACCCGCGACGTCAGACGTCTTGGAGGCGACCTCCTTGACCATCTGGGCGCCCATGTTCTCGAACTTGTTCTCCAGTTCGATTTCCTTCGCCACCGTCACGCCGTCCTTCGTGATGGTGGGGGAGCCGAAGCTCTTCTCGATGACGACGTTGCGGCCCTTGGGCCCCAGGGTCACCTTGACCGCGTCGGCCAGGATGTTCACGCCGCGCAGGATCGCGTCACGCGCGCGCACTTCGAAAATGATGTCTTTCGCCATGGTCTGAAACCTCTAGAAGTTGTGAGTGGGAAGACGAACGGCGGGCTTCACTTCTCGATGATGCCCAGCACGTCCTCTTCGCGGAGGATCAGGTGATCCTCGCCGTCCAGCTTGATCTCCGTGCCCGCGTACTTGCTGAAGAGGATGGTGTCGCCGGCCTTGATGTCCATGGCGCGCACCTTGCCGTCCTCCAGCACCTTGCCGTTACCGACGGCGATCACCTTGCCCTCGAGCGGCTTCTCCTTCGCCGTGTCGGGGATGAAGAGGCCGCCCTTGGTCTTGTTCTCCTCGGCGACGCGCTTGATGATGAGCCGATCCTGCAGGGGACGAATCTTCATGGCTTGCTCCTGTGAATCGCGGCTGCCGGAGGCGGACGGAAGGTCCGGACCGGGATGCCGCAGGGGTGATTGAAAGGTCCTGTGGGCCCCGGCGTTGGCACTCGCACCTACTGAGTGCTAACGCCCAGGCGCGGCGGATAATAACCAGGGACTTCACCTCGTCAAGCGACGTCGGGACATCTGTCCGGATGCCGCTAAACTCCCGTCCTGATTGGGCTTTTCCGAAAAACATTCCCACCTGTCACACCTGCCCGCCAGGCCGTGTGGGGTGTCCGGACGTTGGCACTCGCCCCGGGCGAGTGCCAGCGTAAGTGCTTGATAAGACTTGGGTCTGTTTTGCTAACGCCTTGCGACATGGCTACGCTTGTCGGAAGCGTGTCCTGGAAGGTCCGGGCGCCGGCCCGGAGGCCTTTCAGGCTTCATCCGGGAGGTGTGCTCGATGAGCGGACTGGTGACGTCCTCTTCCTCGCTGAAGGAGTTCTTCCGGGAGCTCCTCTTGGAGGTCGCGGCCCGGCAGCGGGTGGCGCTGGGCGAGTCCACCGAGTTCTACCTGGTGAACCTGCTGGCGGAGTTCGCGGCCACGGACAAGCTGTTCGTCCGTGACGCGGAGGGCCGGCGGGACCACGAGCCGCTGGCGGAGCTGTACCACCGCTCGCTGCAGCAGGAGCGCGAGGAGCGCATCCGCACGCTGCGGCGGCTGGGCGACGTGTCGCTCTACAAGGTCGGCTTCTTCTCCGGCGCGCTGCAGCAGGGGATGGTGGGTCCGGACTACTACATCCAGATGGGCGGCGCGGCCTACGGGCAGGTGGCGGAGCTGGTGCCCGCGGGCGGCTTCACCGGCGTGTACCGCGAGCTGTGCGACAAGTTCCGCTCGCTCGTGGAGGTGCTGGAGGAGATCAGCGCGCGCGGCCTGGTGAGCGCGGGGCCCGCGGGCGCGCTGCGCGTCTACGAGTCCTGGGTGCGCACGGGCAACGACAAGCTGGAGCGCGTGCTGGTGGACGCGGGCTGGATCCCGCGCAAGGGGCCACTTGCCAACTGACGCCGGGGACTTCCCGCTCGTGGGGCGCCTCCAGGCCCACCTGGAGGCCATCTACGGCTTCAAATGCGAGGCCCGCGCGGAGGCCTTCGTGGTCGTGGACGCGGAGGTCGCCGCGCTCCTGGGCGGCACCGGGCGCGCGCCGGAGGAGCTGCTGGTGCTGGAGGCCCGAGGCGAACTGGAGGTGGCGCTCTACCTGGACCCCGGCCTGCGCGAGCGCATGGAGCGCTACGCGAGCAGCCCCCTGGGCTCCGTGCTGGAGGGCGACCTGGACGGGTACTGCCAGGTGACCGAAGGGGTCAGCCACTTCCTCTACGTCGCGCACACGGCGCACTACGAGCGCACGGTGTCGCTGCTGGAGCTGGAGGCCCAGGCGGAGGTGGACAAGTTCGTCGTGTGTCTCATGCACCGCTGGGGTGAAGGCGTGGCCGGGTGGGCGCGGGAGCTGTTGGGGCGTCTCTTCGACCAGGTCGCGTACCAGCCCCTGCTGTCCGTGGAGGAGCGCTGGCGTTACGAGGAGGCGAACCGGCTGTCCCGGCGCTTCTGCGCGCGGCTCATGGGGCATGTCCTGAGCCGGCGGTTGGACCGGCTCCTCGGCGACCTGCGTTATGCCTACCGGTTGGGGGCGGAGGCCAAGCTGCGCCACTTCGCGCACGGCGGTTGAGGGTCCCGGCCGCCGCCTGCATCGGGTAGGGTGGAGGCATGCCGCGCGAGGCGTCCTCAGGAGGCATTGTCATCCGCTTCCAGGACGGGGCCTGGGAGGTCGCCGTCATCCGTCCGCACGGGCGTCACCTGTGGGCGCTGCCCAAGGGCCACGTGGACCCCGGCGAGACGCCGGAGCAGACCGCGCGGCGCGAGGTGAAGGAGGAGACGGGCCTCACCGCCGTGGCGCTGCTCGCGCCCCTGGGGGAGATCCGCTACGTCTACCAGTTCCGGGGGCAGCGCATCTTCAAGCGCGTCCACTTCTTCCTCTTCCGCTACGAGGCGGGAGAGCTGGGGCCGCTGCCGGGGCCGCGCGTGGAGGTGGACGAGGTGCGCTGGATGCCGCTCGAGGGGCTGATTCCGGCGCTGGGCTACAAGGGTGAGAAGGCCGTCGCCGGCCGGGCGCTGCGGTGGATGCGCGCCCAGGGCCTGGCGCCCGGGGCTCCTCCCCCCATGGAGGGGAAGGAGCCGGGGTAGGTCGGAAGGCTACTTCTTGCCTTCTTCGCCCACGTACTTGCCGGACAGCGCCTCGCGCACGTCGCGGTCGAACTTCACGCGCTGGGTGGCGACCTCGCGCAGGGCGAGCACGGGCGGCTTGTTCTTCGAGGTCTCGATGATGGGCCGGGCGCCGGCCATCAGCTGGCGCGCGCGCTTGGCGCCCAGGAGCACCAGCGCGAACCGGTTGTCCACGTAGGGAAGGCAGTCTTCAACGGTAACGCGGGCCATGGAACATCCTTCTTGGCTCTGACTGAGCCGGTGGAAGCCTCTCAACCTAAAGAGCGGGTTCGGATCAGTCAAGGAAGGATGGCGGGCCAGAAGCTCCACCGGGGGCCTGGCCAGGCACCGCCTCCCTGCCCGCCCTCCACCCCCTGCCGTGTGCTCGGCAGCCGACCATCCCACACACGAGGTGTTGGCTGACGTACGCTTCATTCTCAACTTCCGGAATTTGAGAGCGAAGGCCGCAACGGATCAAAACGGGTGCGTTTTCACGAGTAGGGAATGGGACGCCAGAGTGGGTCTAAATCACCCCGTCGCCGGCCGGTTTCCGGGGTGGCGGGTGGGTGGGAGGAGTTCCGCATGAGCGCAGGAGCGTCGTCTGGCGCCGGCCGGGTCCGGCGGGTTGCGGAGGGTTGGCCGTGGTGAGTGGGCCGGTGCTCGTCACGGGGCCCACGGGCAACGTGGGGCGTGCGGTGGTGCGCGCGCTCCTGGCCGAAGGGGTGGCGGTGCGCGCGGCGGTGAAGTCGCCGGAGCACACGGTGTCGCTGCTCAAGGAGATGGACGGGGACGTGATGCCGACGCCGCTGGACTTCCTGCGGCCGGAGACGTTCCTCCCCGCGCTGGAGGGCGTGCGGGGCGTGTTCCTGATGCATCCGCCCGCCATCGCCCACGCGGAAGGGACGCTCAACGCGTTCATCGACGCGGCCGCCACGCAGGGCGTGAAGCAGGTGGTGTTCCTGTCCATGGCGGGTGCGGAGACGCGCGCGTGGGCGCCGCACCACGCGGTGGAGGAGCACCTGATGCGCTCCAGCGTCGGGTGGACGCTGCTGCGCCCGGCGTTCTTCGCGCAGAACCTGGGAGACGCGTACCGCGAGGACATCCGCCAGGACGGCCGGCTCTACATGCCCGCGGGCCACGGCAAGGTGGCCTTCGTGGACGTGCGCGACGTGGGAGAGGTGGCGGCGCGGGCGCTCCTGGACACGTCGTTGCGCAACCGCGCCTTCACGCTCACCGGCCTGGAGGCGGTGTCGTTCGAGGAAGTCGCGTCCGTGCTGTCGGAGGTGCTGGGCCGGCCCATCCGCTACGTGCCCGCGTCGGTGCCCGGCTACGTGCGCCACCTGCACCAGCGCCGGCTGTCATGGGGCCAGCTGGGCATGCAGACGCTGATGCACGTGGGGCTTCGCTTCGGGAAGGCGGAGCAGGTGGACCCCACGCTCACCTACCTGCTGGGCCGTCCCACGCGCACGGTGCGCCAGTACATCGAGGACCACGCGCCGCTCTGGCGCTGACGAGGCTCCGGCGTGCTCAGACGTACCAGAGCGCCCAGGCGATGAGCACGACCTGGAGCGGCAGCCGCGCCCAGAGCATGCCCCGGGGAATCTTCCGGAACTGCTCCGGGTGCTGGGCCATGTAGATGTTCGCGGGGAACACCGCCACGAACAGCGCGACCAGGCCCCAGGCCGCGAGCCGCGTGGTGGCGGGCACCAGCAGGAAGATGCCCAGCAGCACCTCCGCCACGCCGCTCAGCAGCACCAGCTCCCGGGGCCGGGGCAGGTACGGCGGCATGATGCGCATGTACATGCGGGGCTTGAGGAAGTGGTTCACCCCCGCCACGACCATGAACAGCGCGAGCACGTACTGAAGGATGGTTTTGACGTCCATGGGCGGTGGGGCTCCTCGCGCGGCATCGAAGCCCGCGCGAGGCGCCTGAGTCCACGCCTACTTTCCGGCGAACGCCTCCGAGACGATGGCGCGCGCCTCCTGGACGATGGCGTCCAGGTGCGCCTGGTCGCGGAAGCTCTCCGCGTAGATTTTGTACACATCCTCCGTGCCGGACGGACGCGCGGCGAACCAGCCATTCTCCGTCGTCACCTTGAGGCCGCCCAGGTCCGCGTTGTTGCCCGGCGCGCGCGTGAGGCGCTGGAGGATGGGCTCGCCCGCGAGCGACGTGGCCTTCACCGCCTCCGGCGACAGCTTCTTCAGCGCCGCCTTCTGCGCGGACGTGGCCGGCTGGTCGATGCGCGTGTACAGCGGCGCGCCGAACTTCTTCGCCAGCTCCTGGTAGTGCTCGCCGGGGTCCTTGCCGGTGCGCGCGAGGATTTCCGCCGCGAGCAGGTCCAGGATGATGCCGTCCTTGTCCGTGGTCCACACGGTGCCGTCCTTGCGCAGGAAGGACGCGCCCGCGCTCTCCTCGCCGCCGAAGCCCAGCGAGCCGTCCAGGAGCCCGTCCACGAACCACTTGAAGCCCACCGGCACCTCCACCACGCGGCGGCCCAGGTCCTTGCCCACGCGGTCGATGAGGCTGCTGCTCACCAGCGTCTTGCCCACCGCCGCGTCCGCCTTCCAGCCCGGGCGGTTGCGGAAGAGGTAGTTGATGGCGACCGCGAGGTAGTGGTTCGGGTTCATCAGCCCCATGCTGCGGGTGACGATGCCGTGGCGGTCGGAGTCCGTGTCGTTGCCGAACGCGAGCGCGTACTGGTCCTTGAGCTTCACCAGGTTCGCCATCGCGTACGGCGACGAGCAGTCCATGCGGATCTTCCCGTCATGGTCCGCGGGCATGAAGCCGAAGGTGGGGTCCACGGTGGGGTTCACCACCGTGAGGTCCAGGCCGTACTTTCGAGCGATCGGCTCCCAGTACTGGAGGTTGGAGCCGCCCAGCGGATCCGCGCCCAGCTTCAGCTTCGCGCCCCGGATGACGTCCAGGTCCACCACGTTCGCCAGGTCCGCCACGTACGGGGTGATGAAGTCGTAGGGCTTCACCGTGGCGCTCGCGCGCGCCTTCTCGTAGGGGACGCGCTGCACGCCCTTGTTGCCCGAGGCCATCAGCTCGTTGGCGCGCTTCTCCACCAGCGACGTGACGTTGGTGTCGGCGGGGCCGCCGTTGGGCGGGTTGTACTTGATGCCTCCGTCCTCCGGCGGGTTGTGGGACGGGGTGATGACGATGCCGTCCGCGAGCCCGCTCGTGCGGCCCCGGTTGTACGTGAGGATGGCGTGGGAGATGACCGGCGTGGGCGTGGCGCCGTCCGTGTAGCGGACCTCCACGCCGTGGGCGGCCAGCACCTCCAGCGTGGTGCGCTGGGCGGGCTCGGAGAGGGCGTGCGTGTCCATGCCCATGAAGAGTGGGCCGTCATAGCCCTGCTGCTTGCGGTACTCGCACAGGGCCTGTGCCACCGCGAGGATGTGCGCCTCGTTGAAGCTCCGGCGCGCGGCGCTGCCCCGGTGACCGGAGGTGCCGAAGGCCACGCGCTGCTCGGCCACGGACGCGTCGGGCGTGTCGTCGTAGTACTGCGCGCGCAGCTTCTCGGGATTGATCAGCAGGTCGCGCGAAAGGGGCTTGCCAGCGGAGGGGTGGGCCATGTCGAGGCAACCCTAGCCGCGCGCGCTCTGGGAGGGGAGCCCAAGTCGTGGCCCTGTCGCGCGCCTCACCCGTCTTGACGCGCTCCGTCCAGTAGCGGGCGGGGCGCGGGCTGTCGGGACGGGGAGGCGTGTCCGGAAGCTGTCAGCGCGCCACGGCGACGGAGGCCGCGGAAGACGACGCGGGCGGGATGGATTCGGGCGCGGGAGGCTCGTCCTCCTTCGGCTGGGCGGCGTTCTCCGGCAGGAACGTCAGCAGCACCAGCGCGGGGATGGCCGCCGCGGCGGTGAAGGCGAAGAAGGTGGGCCAGCCCATCCACGTGGCCAGGTAGCCGGACACGGAACCGATGAGCCGGTTGGCGATGGTGCCCAGGGCGGACAGCAGCGCGTACTGCGTGGCGCTGAAGCTCTTGTGGCACAGCGACATGATGAAGGCCGCGAACGCCGTGACGCCCAGGCCCGTGCACACGTTGTCCACGGCGATGGTTGCCGCGAGCATCAGGTCGTTCTTGCCCACCAGCGCCAGGGCCATGAAGGCCAGGTTGGTAAGGCCCTGCGCGGCGCCGAAGATGAAGAGCGCGCGGCGCATGCTGAGCTTCACCATCAGCACGCCGCCCAGCAGTCCGCCGCCGATGGTGGCCAGCATGCCCAACGTCTTGCTGAGCGCGCCAATCTCCGTGTTGGAGAAACCCAGCTCGATGTAGAACGGCGTCACCATGCTGGCGGCGATGGCATCCCCCAGCTTGTAGAGCACCAGGAACGCGAGCACTCCCAGCGCGTACTCGCGGCGGAAGTAGTCCACGAAGGGCCGCACCACCGCGTCCGCCAGGTTGCGCGGAGGCCGCACGCTCTGGGGCTCCGGGGCCAGCAGCGTGGCCACCACGCCCACGCCCATGAGCACGCCCATCACGTAGTACGTCTGGGACCAGCCCAGGTGGTCCGACAGGATGAACGCGAGCCCGCCCGCCACGAGCATGCCCAGCCGGTAGCCGGTGACGTACAGCGAGTTGCCCAGCCCGCGCTCCTCCAGGGTGAGGATGTCCGTGCGCCACGCGTCCGCGACGATGTC
Organism: Corallococcus sp. CA041A; assembly: GCF_003612075.1. Lineage (NCBI taxonomy): Bacteria > Pseudomonadati > Myxococcota > Myxococcia > Myxococcales > Myxococcaceae > Corallococcus > Corallococcus sp. CA041A. The sequence continues at coordinate 25,379 of NZ_RAWF01000039.1, read as the reverse complement.
CTGGCTGGCGGACAGGAACGTCACCACCACCGCCATGCATGCCATGGCCATCGGGGTGTCCTTCGGGTTCACCAGGCCCATGGCGGCGATGGCGCCCATGAGCAGCACCTGCGTGAGCAGCATCCAGCCGCGCCGCCGGCCCAGGAAGGGCAGGGTGTAGCGGTCCATCAGCGGCGCCCACAGCACCTTGAAGGTGTAGGGCAGCGCCACCAGGCTGAAGATGCCAATCGTCTTGAGATTGACCCCCTCGTTCTTCATCCACGCGGACAGCGTGACGCCGGTCAGCCACAGGGGGAGGCCGGACGCGAAGCCGACGGCCATCAGGAGCCAGATGCGCCGGCTCTTCAAGACGGTGAGAAGCGAGGAGTTGGGCATGGGGGCGCGGGAAACCGCCGCCAGCATAGAGAATCCACCCCGCGCGTCACCTTCCAAGGGGCCGGGACTGTCCGCCCGGCTGCTGTCCGGCCCTAAGCCCGGGCGAAGCGCGGGCGGCCTCTTCAGGGTTTCGGGTCCAGCGCGGACACGTCCGGACAGGTGCGGCGGTCGCCCTCGGTGGGGGTGATGAAGTCCCAGTTGCGCTGCATGAAGGTGATGCGCGTCCGGGCGTCCCAGCACTCCGTGTACTGCGCGCCCTTCGCGTCCCCGTCCAGGATGTTGAGCACCAGCACGCCCCGGCCATCCGGCGTCCAGCGCGCCAGGATGTCCAGCGTCTCCAGGAGCCCGCCAGGAATCAGGTCCGTGTTCGGCAACCGGAACGCCATCTCCCCCAGGCCCTCGGGCGTCTGACGCGACGCATAGCGGGTGTTCGGGGTCGCGGCGCCCGCGCCGGTGAAGAGCAGCTCCACGCGCGTGGGCAGTGCCCGGGTCTGGTAGTCGATGTCCAGCCGGTCCACGGTCTTCGCGTCCCCCGTGTCGAAGCCGTGCGCGCGGGCCGCCTTGAGGTCCAGCGCGAGCGTGCCGGTCCCCTTGCGGATGCCTCCGTCCGCCTTGAAGGTGCCGGGCAGGTAGGTCCACCACGTGTCCTCGCCACCGCCCTGGGGACGGAACTGGAGGAGGTACGCGAAGGATGCGCCCTGGCGCTCCATCACGAAGCGCAGCTCGTGGCCCGGGTGGTCGTCCGAGGGGAAGGGGCCCCAGATGCGCTGGTCGGTTTCGCGCGTGGTGGGCGGGGCGTTGCGGAACAGCTCCAGCAGGGCGAGCAGGCCGTCCACGCTGGTGTTGAACTGCGTGCCCGCCGCATAGGCCTGAAGCGCGAGAGGCGATGTGCCGCCCAGCACCTGCGACGCGCTCAGCCGTTGGGCCTGAGTGCCCAGGCCCTGGCCGGAGCGGGCGGTGTCCGGCAGCTTCGCGGCCAGATCCTCGCGCTGGGGCAGGGCGTTCTGGAACTCCAGGTCGTCGTTGGAGAAGTCGCCGCCGCACGCGACCGCGAGGAGACAGGGGAGGGCCAGGGCAAAGGTTCGCATCACGTGCTCCCTCATGGCTGGTACGTGAGGAGCGCGGCGAGTTCCCAGAACCCCAGGGAGCGCTGCGCGTCGACGGTGTATTGGAGGTACTGCAGGCGGCTGCGCGCGGTGAGGTTCAGCTTGCGCGTGAGCTGGAATCTCGCGCCCGTCGCCAGGCCCGGAGACACCATGGCGAAGCGTTGGTCCGGGAACGCCGCGTCGTCGAACTTGCGGCCCATGATGAGGTACGCGACGCGCACGCCTACGAAGGGGGCGAAGCGGCCCACGGGCCATTCGGCGGTGAGGCTGGTGCCCACGTTCACCACGGAGTAGCGGTACGCCGGGCCCGCCAGCGTGGGCAGTGACAGCACGCCATTCGTGCCGCCCACCGCTGCGTCGAAGCCCCAGACCCAGTCGCGGCGGAAGTAGTCGTGCAGCTCGGCCTCCGCGCCGAAGAGGGGCACGGAGAGGAAGAGGGACTGGCGCGTCTGGGGGTCGAAGAAGGACTGGAAGCCGCCGGTGAGGCCGAACGCCCACCACGCGCCCTTGTCCAGCATCGCCCCCTTCACGGGGTCGTCGGAGAAGGGCGCGTCCTTGAAGCGCGGCTCCTGCAGGATGGTCGTGCGTCCACGCGCGACTTCCACTTCGCCAATGCGCAGCCGGTCACTGAGCCGGCGCTTCACGCGGTAGGTGCCGGGGGCCAGGGCCACGCGGCGCTCGGTATCCACGGCCTTGTCCAGCTCCGCGACCACGAGGCCGCCCGGATCCACGAAGTAGTAGGAGCCCGCGGGGGCGTTGCCGGGGACGACCAGTCCTTCGGCGCTCGCGCGCAGGTCGGTGAGGACCAGGTCTCCGTTGCCAGCGAGGTCGTAGCTGAACGTGGGGTGCTGCGGGCCCGCGCTGCTGTCGGCCGTGTCCGCGACGGTGCGGGCGTAGGCGTGCGAATACGCCTCGAAGAGCGTCACGCGTCCGTCGCCGCTGCGGTCCGCGTCTCCCAGAAGGCCACTGGCCAGGTGATGGGAGAAGTAGCTGCCGCCCAGCGTGTCCGACTCCTGCGAGTCCTCGTCCGCGGAGCTGGAGGTGAGGATGACGACGCCCCGCGCATCGCGTGCCGCGCCGGACTCCACATCGAAGGCCGGGGACTTGCGAGCGCCCTTGGTGCGGGTGAGCGCGCCGGAGCGGCAGGAGTCGAGGATGGCGATGCGGATGTCCACGGGTGCGTCGGCCAGCCGGCGCTTGAGCGCGTCGAAGGCGAGCCGCGAATCACCCAGCCGCAGTGCGCCGTCCTTCGCGTGGCCGGAGTAGTAGACGAACAGCGCGGTGCGCTCGCCGCGAGCCTGGGCCGCGCGGGCCCGTTGCTCCAGCTCCGACAGCGCGACGAGGAAGTCCTTCGCGTCGTCATCAAGGAGGAGCTTCGCGTCGGCCGGGGACACTCCGCCCAGCCGCGTGAGCAGGTCGTGCATCTTGCGCGCATCGTCGCGCGCGTAGCTCAAGGGCCGCGTGTCCGCTCCGCCCGTGTCGTTGCCCGCGATGAGCGCGAAGCGGTGCAGCGTGTCCGCGTGCGCGGCGGTGGAGGCCAGCACCAGCGCGGGAATCGACGCCCGCATCGCCGAGCCCAGGGCCCGTGCCCAGGCCGCCACGGGAGCGAGCACCTGTCTCACGGGGCCGTCGCTCATGGCTTCAGCAAGATCCACTGCGTCTGCGCGCCCGCCACGTCCAGCGGCGCCATGCGCGTGACGTCCCGGCCCGCCGCGACGAAGGACTTCCGGGCCGCGTCGCTCAGCGCATCCATGGACACGGGCGCGTCCGTCAGCACCAGCACCACGCGCTCCGCACCCGCGCCGGTGAACTCCACGCTCTCCGGCAGCCAGTGCTGTCCCGCGCCCGGCTCCACCGCGAGGCTGTCCCCGGACTCCGGATACAGCGGCGTCACCTCGCCCTGCGTATCCACCGACAGCGCCGCCACGTAGCGGAACGCGTCCGCCGTGTAGCCCAGCCGCACACGCTCACCGGGTTGCAACGCCTCCGGCGCCTCCGTGCTCGCCACCCGCTGCGGATCCACGCCTCCACCGATTCGCAGCTCCGCGCCCGCGCCGCCCTTGATGCGATTGCCCGCGACGGGCGGTGGGATGGGATCCGTCCTCCCTCCGGTCTCCAGCAGCGGACGCGCGAGTACCAGCACCATCACGGACGCCGCCACCGCCATCAGCGGCCGGACCCATTGCGAGCGCGTCGCCGGCTCTTTCGAAGAAGCCTGCCTCGCGCGGGCCCGCTCCACTCCGGCCTCGAAACCTTCGAAGGGCACGTCCGCCTCGAACGCGGCCTGCGCATCCGCGAAGGACTTCAGCGTCGAGCCACACGCCTCGCACGCCTCCGCATGCTCCCGGACGCGGTTCGCCTCGTGGGTGGGCAGCTCACCGGCGTGCAGGCGGCGCAATGTCCAGTTCGACTCGTGCGCGCTCATCGGACGCTCAGCTCCTCTCCACCCAGCTCCGCGAATTGCTCCAGCCGCTTGCGCACCGTGGGCACCGAACGCCCCAGCACCGCGGCCACCTCTTCCAGCGTCATCCCATCCACGTGGTAGTGGATCGCCGCCGCCTGCGTCTCCGCGTCCACCCGGGCCAGCAGCTTGCGCACCAGGTCGCGCGTCTCCATCGCCTCCGCGCCGCCATGGCCCTCCGAACGGGCCGCCTCGTCCCGCGCGAACCACTTCCTCCACGCCGCCCCTTCCGAGCGCAGCTGGTTGAGGCAGTGGTGCGTGGCGATCTTCATCAGCCACGTCAGCGGAGACGCCTCCGCCCGGAACGACTCCCCGTGCACGAGCGCGCGGGCGAAGACGTCATGCATCGCGTCCTCCGCCCGGCTCGCGTCCTTCAGCAGGTAGCGGCAGCGCTCACGCACGCTGCCGCCGTACTTCACATACAGCTCGCGCAGGACGGCCCGCCGGTCCTCGTTGGGACGGGGAGGCACCACCTTCAGGGCCAGCGGGGTCGGTCCGGTCACGCGCGGCGCAAGCCTACCGCGACCCGGCTCACAGCGACGAGTACACCGCCGCCGAGAACCCGCCGCAGGCCGCCTCCGCCTCGCCGTAGCCCAGGCGCGGGTCCAGGCTGACGCGGAAGTAGGTGCTGAGGAAGTTCGTGTCCCAGCACTCGTTCAGCGTGGCCTCGCCCACCAGGTCGCCCCCCGTCACCTTGATGTCCGAGCGGCCCGCCCCCGTCGCAGTCCAGCGGCTCTTGATGGACAGCTTCTCCAGCTTCGCGCGCAGCGGGTCACCGTTGTCGATGTCCTCGTTCGTCGCGAACTCGAACTCGCCGCCCGCCGTCGCGGACGCCTTGTAGTGGTAGGTCCCGTCCACGCGCTTGTTGGCGTCCTTCTCGTCACGCACCTGGTGGAAGTCCGCGTCCACCGTGGCCTCCGCGGAGGCGCTCGGGCGCGCGTAGCGGATCTCCACCGTGCCCACGTTGTCGTCGGCATCCGGCAGGGTGTGCGCCGCGTCCCAGTCGATGAACAGCTCGCCGGAGCCGTAGCCCTTCACGCGCTCGCCGTCCGCGTCCACCGCCACCTGCTGCGCGCCGGACAGCACCGCGCGGAAGGCGCTGTCCTCCTCGCCCTTCGCCTTGCCCTCGAGCACCCAGGAGAACGACGCCTCCCCCGACTTCGTCACCGTCAGCCGCCACGTGGTGGGACTCAGCGCCTCCGTGCTCGGGCCCCACACCGCCTTGTTCTCCTCCAGCGTCGTCGGCGGATACTTGGAGATCTGCTCGATGAGGTTGAGCACCCACAGCGTGCCGCCGTTCACCGCCACCGTGGCGTTCACCGTCGCCTGGTAGTACTCCGCCTTCTGCCCCTGGCCGTACTGCGCGGAAGGGCCGGCCGCCGTCAGGCCCTGGCCGTTCGCCTTCGGCGCCTTCACCTGCGTCATCTCCTTGGAGGGCAGGCCGTCACGGAACGTGTCCGCGTCGTTGCTCCCGGCGTCGTTGCAGCCCACGAACAACAGGGAGGCACACAGCAGGCTCTTGCGCAGCATGGTCGGGCGTCCTTTCAGGGCCCGTCTCGTGCGGGCCGTGCGTCAGTGAATTCGCCCCTATGGACACAGGCCGTGCGAAAAACAGAAAAGGCGCTCGCTAGGAGTGGAAAAGCGCAGTGAAACCAAGCGCTTGGAGCCTGGCTGCTTGCTCTCCGGGCGCCCGCGCCCGCCTGCCTGACGGTTGAAATGGGCCATCCCTACCTTTCGCCCATGGAAAAACGACACCCGAACCATCCCGGGGAGATGGGTACGGACGCCACGCTGGCCGAGCGGGAGCGTGCGCCGGACGAGATCAACGCCCGCGCCAGAGCCGTTGGCCTGTTGCATGAGGCCGGGGTGCCGTTCGTGGTGGGGGGTGCGTATGCCTACGCCACCTATACCGGCATCTACCGCGACACCAAGGACCTGGACCTGTTCCCGCGCAAGCAGGACGCCATCCGCGCCCTGGACGTGCTGGAGAAGGATGGCTGGCGCACGGAACGGCCGGACGAGGTCTGGCTCTACAAGGCGTACAAGGGCGACTACTTCGTCGACTTCATCTTCTCCTCCGGCAACGGCGTGGCGACGGTGGACGACGAGTGGTTCACCAACGCCAGGAAGGCCACCATCTTCGGCTACGAGTGCCTCATCGCACCGGCCGAGGAGATGATCTGGTCCAAGGCCTTCGTCACCGAGCGCGAGCGCTATGACGGCGCGGACATCAACCACCTCATCCTCAAGGCGGGGCGGGAGATGGACTGGGACCGCATCCTCCGGCGCTTCGACCGCTACTGGGAGGTGCTGCTCAGCCACCTGATGATGTTCCGCTTCGCGTACCCGAGCGAGCGCGACAGCGTGCCCAACTACGTGATGACGGAGTTGATGAGCCGCACGCTCCAGACGGTGCGCGACGGCAGCTGGGACGAGAAGCTGTGCCGGGGCAACCTGGTGTCCAAGGTGAACTATCACGTGGACATCCACCACTGGGGCTTTGGGGACGGCAGGGCGTGGGACGAACAGGACAGACCCGAGGGGGGAACCCGTGGCGCGAGATCCGAACTCGAAGATTCGACTGGCAGCGGTCGGTGACCTGCACTGCCGGGAGGATCAGCACGGGCGCTTCCGTCAGCTCGTCAAACAGGTGAACGCCTCGGCGGATCTGCTGCTCTTGTGCGGGGATTTGACGGACCGCGGGATGATTGAAGAGGGCAAGGTGCTGGCCGAGGAGCTCTCGGCCTTGCGCGTCCCGTGCGCCGCCGTGCTGGGCAATCACGACTACGAGCACGGGCAGGTGAAGGACATCTGCACGGAGCTCTCCAAGGTCGGCGTGCACATCCTCGACGGGGACCACTTCATCTTCGAGAAGGTGCTGGGCGTCGCGGGGGTGAAGGGCTTCGGAGGCGGCTTCGGCAACGCGACGTTGCAGGCGTTCGGCGAGGGACAGACGAAGTCCTTCGTGCAGGAGGCCGTCACCGAGTCGCTCAAGCTGGAGGCGGCGCTCAGCCACCTGGACACGCCCAAGAAGGTCGTGATCATGCACTACGCCCCCATCCCGGAGACGCTGGAGGGGGAGAACATCGAGATCCGCCCCTTCCTGGGGACGAGCCGTCTGTCGATGCCCATCGACCACTACGGCGCGGCCTACGTCTTCCACGGCCACGCGCACCACGGCGCGCTCGAGGGCAAGACGAAGAGCGGCATCCCTGTGTTCAACGTCGCCATGCCGCTGCTCACCAAGTTCACGCCCGAGCAGCGCTTCGCCTTGATGGAAGTGTAGCGCTGGCTCAGGGCGCGGGAGGTCCGCCGTCCGTAGCATCGGGCGGCGCCTCCTGGAGGTCCGCGGCGCGCGTGGGCAGGTCCGCCACCGCGCCCATGGATACCTCCACCAGGTCCGGACCGGAGCCCCGTGCGTAGAGCCGGTCCTCCGTGTCCGGCACGGCGTCACCCAGCCACAGCCGCGCCAGCTCGCGCCCGTCCGCGTCGCGCAGCACGACGCCCCGCGACGTGTCGCTGATGCCATAGCGATCCCAGTGCTTCACTTTGGGCTCGCCGAACGCGGCGGCCTTCAGCGCCTCCAGCCGGCCCAGCAGTTTCACCACGCGGAAGTGCGGGGCGCGTCCACCGCCGGGACCGTCCACCTGCCATGCGTCGCTGTTGCCCGCGCCGCGCGTCACCACCACGGGGGCGGCCTTGCCTCCGGGGAGGAACTCCATGCGCCGCACGTCGTCGCGTGGGAACGACAGCACACGGCGGTCCTTCAACTCCTGCACGCCCAAGTCCAGTGTCGTCAGCGCGCGGGGTTCGACCTCCGCCAGCGTGGACCGCGAACCCTGTTCCCGCAGTGCATGAACGACGTTCGCGTCGTCGCGGGTCACCTGCGCCAGCCTGACGCGGATGGGCTCACCGGATGCAGGCACGAAGCGCGCGTCCACGACGGGCGTGTCCAACCCCAAAGCCTTCCGGTTGGCGGCGGTGTCCTGCGGGAAGGACAGGGCCTGATGGGCCTCGAACGCCTTGAGCAGGTCCGTCAGCCGGCTGGTGTTCGCGCGGGTGGGCTCCGGCTTCTCCAGCCGCCACGACTTGCCGTCCGCCTCGCGCGTCAGCACGTACGCGTGGTCCTTCGCTTTGACTTCAATGGACTGGAGCGACGCGAGGTCCAGCGGCCCCAGGAACTCCTTGGCGCGCAGTTCGAACGGTCCCTTGTCCAGCGAGTACCGCACGGCACCGTCGGCCGCGTACACGGTCGCATCGCCTTCACGGCGCACGTAGACGGAGCCATCGAAGGGGTTCTCATCTCCACCGGCCAGCGTCACGGTGCGCTGGCGGGATGGATTCTCCGCGCCTTCACCATTGGCATCCGGGAGGAAGGCCCGCGCCGTCACGGTGAACGCCGGGGACGTGAGCCCGTACTTCTTCAGGTCCGCGTCCGTCGGTGACGCGTTCACGGTGGACTTGAACTTCGCCGAGGTGAGCTGCTGCACCAGGGCCTCCACCGCGTACGGATCCGCCTTCGCCTCCACGGGAGAAACAAGCCGCCAGCCCTCCGGTGTCCGCTCCAGCTCCGTGGTGGCGCCGCGAGCCTTCACCGTCAGGTGCGTGAAGACGGGCGTCGGGTCCGGAGTCGCACCACGTGGCAGCTCGGCGGGCTCCGTCGCGAAGAGCTTCGGCGGAGCAGGGGGCTTCTCCGCGTCGCGCGAACAGCCCACGGTCAAAAGCCCCAGCATCAAGACGGTGGAAGTCCTCACCGGTTCCTCCGTGACAACCAGACCGCGAGTCCCACGCCCAGCAGCGACAAGGGCAGCAGGTCGGTGGATACGAAGCGCAGGGTCCGCATCTGCTCCTCGCCCAGCTCCAGGGTGGACGTCTCACGGTCGGGAGGGCGCAGGGTGATCTTCTCCGCCTGATGGGACGCCCATCCCAGGGAGTTCATCACCAGGTTGCGGTTTGCCTCGTAGCCCCAGTTCGGATCCAACAGCAGCTCCGAGTCTCCCACGGCCACCAGCCGCGCCTCGTCGGAGCGCTTGTGCTCCGCGGTGCGCGTGTCCCGGGACGCGGCGGCCACCAGCGTGAGCTGCCCCATCTTCTCGCCGCTGGACGGAGTGGTGTCCTCCAGGGGCCGCGACTCCACCCACGCATACGGTGAGCTCAGCAGCACGGGCTCCACCGTCACGCCGGGCAGCAGGAAGCCCTCGCGGACAAGCGTGAAGCTGCGCGGCGTGGGCAGCTGGATGTTGAAGCCGCGCTCCTGCAACGGACGCGTGATGGGGTGCTTGCCGTAGAAGTTCGACAGGAGGACGAACGGGTTGCCCGAGTTGAACTGCGGGTCCGCCGCCACGCCCTCGTCCACCTGCACGCCGTAGTCCGCGAGGAACAGGCCCAGCCCGTCGTCCGTGTTCGCGTCGGTGAAGTAAAGCAGCCGGCCGCCTTCGCCCAGATAGGTGCGCAACACCGCCACCTCCGGCGCCGTATACGCCTGCTTCGCGCCAGCGATGATCAACAGGCCCGCGTCGCGAGGCACCTCCTTCCGGCCCAGGAGGTTGAGCGGTTCGGGGCGGTAGCCCTCGCGCAGCAGCTGGCGCCGCAGCTCCGTCAGCCCCTCACCGGCCGCCTCCAGCGACCACTCGCCGTGTCCTTCGAGGACGTACACCTTCTGCGCGCCCGTCGCGCTCAGCTGGAGCAGGGCGTTGGTCAGCTCCTGCTCGGAGGGGACGGGCAGGGTGGTGTGGGGCGCGGCATCGCCCTCGCCGCGGGAGACGACGACCAGCGTCTGCTTGTCCTTGAGCTGGTACTTCGCGGCCAGGGTCGGCTCGCGGCGCGGATCCACGAAGGCGTAGTCGAAGGACTCCGGTGCCGCCTCGTGGTAGCGCCGGAACAGCTCCTCCAACTCGCCATAGGACGGATGCGTGGGCGGGACGAGCGCCAGCGCGTGCGCCTTCTCCTTCAACCCCGCCAGCGTCTGCACTGTCTGCGGCGCGAGCGAGAAGATGCGCTCCTGCGTCAAATCCCACCGCTGGTTCTTGCGGAACGCGAGCACGTTGAGCGTCACCAGCACGCCCAGCACCGCCAGCGTGGTGAGCACGGACGACGCGAGGAACCGTCCCGTGCGGCGGGTGCCCGCGCGCCCCAGCTCCTGCCGGTGCGTGACGACGTAGGCCGTGAGCATCGCCGCGCCCAGCACCGCCTTGCCCGCGGCGAGCGCCACGCTGCCGGAGGTGAGGAACAGCGTGAAGGGACTGGACGCGAGGAGCAGCAGGCCGAAGGGCCCCAGCACCCGGGTGACGTGGGTCGCTCTCATGGTCATGCGTAGCGCTGCGCTTCCACCGCGCGGTGGGTGAGCAGCAGCGAGAACAGGATGACGGACGCGAAGAACACCAGCGCCTGCACCTCCAGGACGCCCTGGATCATCCCCTGCAACTGCGTGTCGAAGGACAGGTAGTTCAGGAACGAGCGCAGCGGCTCCGCGGTGGACTGGGCCACGCCGCGCAGGAGCATCCACGGCAACAGCACGGTGAAGGTGAGGAACGCCGCCAGCATCTGGCTCTCCGTCAACGCGGAGATGAACATCCCCACGGCCATGCACGTCGCGCCCCACAGCAGCACCGCGCCGTAGCCCAGCAGCACCGTGGGCCACTCCAGCGCGGAGCCGGACGGGCCCGTGCCCACCACCGACAGCAGCACCGGGAACACCAGCGTCAGCCCCAGCGTGACGAAGATGAGGCCCAGGCCGCCCAGGTACTTGCCCAGCACGATGTCCACCGGCCGCACCGGCGTCGTGAGCAGCAGCGCGAACGTCTTCTGGCGCTTCTCCTCCGCGAACAGCCGCATGGACAGGAAGGGCGCGACGAAGAGCGTGAGGATCAACACCACACCCCACAGCTGCACCACCACGCCGTCCGTGAGGTTGCGGTAGACGATGGAGTCCGGCGGCAGCTTGCTCCAGCCGTGCTCGCGCGCCAGGGACTGCACCTGCTGGAACTGCTCCAGCAGGCTGACGAAGAAGAACGACGAGAGCGCCGCCATCGCCGTGAACACGGCGTAGGCCCACGGGGTGGTGAAGGCGACGGCCAGCTCCTTGCGGGCAATGGCCAGGGCGGTGCGCATGCGCTGTGGGTTCCTGTTCAGGCGGCGGTCAGCTTGATGAAGACTTCTTCCAACGACGCGTGCTCGGCCTGGCCATGCGCCTTCGCCAGCTGGTCGATGGCGTCATGGGCCACCACGCGGCCCTGGTGGAGGATGAGCACCTTCTCGCACGTCACCGTGACCTCCGGGAGGATGTGCGTGGACAACAGCACCGTGTGCCTGCCCTTGAGGCTCCGGATCAACGCGCGCAGGTCCGCGCGCTGCGCGGGGTCCAAGCCTTCGGTGGGCTCGTCCAGGATGAGCACCGGCGGCGAACCGATGAGCGCCTGCGCGATGCCCACGCGCTGCTGGTAGCCCTTGGACAGGTTCTGGAGCACGCGGCCCATCACGTCGTCGATGCCCGTGAGCCCCGCCACCCGCGCCACCTCCGCCTTCACCGCGCGGCCGGGCACCTGCTTGAGCGCCGCGACGAACGCCAGGTAGCCGTGCACCGTCAGCTCCGGGTACAGCGGCGGCGTCTCCGGCAGGTAGCCGATGCGCCGTTTGACCTCCATGGGGTGCGTGGACACGTCGAAGCCCGCCACCTTCGCGCTGCCCTCGGAGGGGGGCAGGAAGCCGGTGAGGATCTTCATCGTGGTGGACTTGCCCGCGCCGTTGGGGCCCAGGAAGCCCAGCAGCTCGCCCTCACCGACCGTGAAGGACAGGTCCTCGATGGCCACGCGATCGCGGTAGCGCCGGGTGAGGTTGCGCACCTCGATGATGGGCTTCTCGGTGATTGGCATGCGCGGGGGCGAACTCTACACTGCCCCGGAAGCGAGGCGTGGATGCCAATCGTGGTGCAGAAGTACGGCGGCTCATCGGTCGCTGACGCGGAGAAGCTCGGCAAGGTCGCGCGGCGCGTGAAGCAGAAGCGGGACGCGGGCTATCAGGTCGTCGTCGTCGTGAGCGCCATGGGCGACACCACGGATGACCTGCTGTCACTGGCCAAGAGCGTGTCCCAGGACCCGCCCCGGCGCGAACTGGACATGCTCCTCACCTGCGGCGAGCGCATCTCCATGGCGCTGTTGTCCATGGCGCTCCAGGAGCAGGGCGTCCCGGCCATCAGCTTCACCGGCAGCCAGAGCGGCATCATCACCAACGACGCGCACGCCCAGGCGCGCATCGTGGAGGTGCGGCCCTACCGCATCCAGGACGAGCTGGCGCACGGCAAGGTCGTCATCGTCGCGGGCTACCAGGGCGTCTCCTACAAGAAGGAGGTGACGACGCTGGGACGCGGCGGCTCCGATACGACCGCGGTCGCGCTGGCGGCGGCGCTGGACGCGGAGGCGTGTGAAATCTATTCGGACGTGGACGGCGTCTTCAGCGCGGATCCGCGCGTGGTGCCGGACGCACGCAAGCTGGAGTCGCTGAGCTACGACGAGATGCAGGAGCTGGCGAGCGCCGGCGCCAAGGTGCTCAACGCGCAGGCCGTGGAGTGGGCGAAAGCGCGCGGCATCACCATCCTCGCGCGCACCGCGCACGGCCAGGGCACCGGCACCCGCGTGCAGGAGCTCGCCGTGCCCACCGACAGCCGCGTCAAGGGCGTGACGGCGGACGCGGAGATGGCCGTGCTCGTCGCGCACGCCAGCGTGCCCCTCCAGGAGCTGCTGGAGTTCCTGGACGCGCGCGCCGTCCGAGGCCGCACGCTCGCCCACGACGGGCTGCCGGGCGCGCCGGGACGCACGTACCTGGCGGTTCCACTCGCGGACATTCACGGCCCGGAGGCGCTCCAGCGTGAGCTGGCCACGCGCTTTGGCGCGGGCGTGGACTGGCAGGACGGCTGGGGCACGGTCACCTGTGTGGGCGTGGGCCTCAACGCGGACTGGGTGCCGCTGCGCAAGGCCCTCTCCGCCGCGGAAGCCCTGTCCGCGCGGGTCCATGCGGTGAGCACCTCGCCCTTGCAGGTGACCCTCCTGGTGGACAAGACGCATCTGAAGACCCTCACGGCCCGGCTGCACCGCGAACTGCTCGGTAGCTGACACGCATCGCGCCCGCGCAACCTCCGTTGATCCGAGGACTTGCGGGTTGTCCCTGGGGACGAGTCGACATCGTCTGTCGAACCTCCTTTCCCATTGGGGGCAGCGCGCTTCCCTCTGAGAAGTCGATGCCTACCCTCTTCCCCGAACACCTTGGAGGGTTGGGCCATGGCTCAGGGGCGTCGCTGGATGGGACTGGGGGTGGTGCTGGCGCTCCTGGTGACGGGGACCTCGGGCTGCAAGGACTCCGGTCCGGCACCCGGCACGCCTCCCCCTGGCGACCGCCATGATGATCCGCCGCTGAGCAACGACGACGCGGGCGTCATCGGTCCGGACGGCGGCATCGTCGTTCCCGAATACGACGCGGGCACTCCAGAAGAGGAGCCGGACGCGGGCACGCTGCCCGACGGCGGCAGCTCACTGCCCGAGCGCGACCCGGACGCCGTCCACAAGGAGAATCAGAAGAAGGGCACCACGGGCTGGCGCATCGACAAGAACGCCAACAGCCGTGAGATTGAAGGCTACCCGCTCAAGGCCACCCTGACGCAGGGCGAGTCGCTGCGCGTGGCGGTGTCCCTGTCCGAGGAGCGCAAGTTCAGCTGGTTCGTCTACCGCCTGGGCTACTACGGCGGCGTGGGTGCCCGCGAGGTCGCGCGCGGCGGCCCGGTGCAGGGCACGCGGCAGGCGGACTGCCCCGCGGATCCGACGACGGGGATCATCGCCTGTTCCTGGTCCCCCACGCTGGAGATCCCCATCGGCGAGGACTGGGTGCGCGGCGTGTACGTGGTGAAGCTCGTGCGCGACGACCGGCCATCGCGCTACGTGCCCTTCTACGTGCGGGACGCCAACCCTCGCTCGGAGGTCGCGGTGCTCATCCCCACCGCGAACTGGGCGGCGTACAACACCTGGGGCGGCACCAGCCTCTACGATGATCAGAAGGGCGTGATGAAGGCGCACGGCGTTTCGCGTGCCTTCCAGTCCTCCTACGACCGGCCCTACTACCGGGGCCAGGGCTCCGGGCACCTGATGACGGACGACCTGAGCCTGGTCACGTGGCTGGAGTCGCAAGACCTGGACGTGGGCTACTTCACCGACGAGGACATGGACGAAAGCTACGACTTCCTTCGTGGAGCGAAGGTGTTCGTGATGTCCGGCCACGACGAGTACTGGTCCTCCAAGCAGCGCGACCACGCGGACCGCGCGCTGTCCGAAGAGCGGTCCATCATCAACCTGGGCGCGAACAACGCCTACTGGCAGGTGCGCTTCGAGCCCTCCGCCGACGGCCGCCCGCGCCGCGTCGTGACTTGCTACAAGGGCGCGCCCGAGGACCCGTACAAGGACCAGCGCAGGACGGTGAAGTTCCGCGACCTGCCCGCGCCCCGTCCGGAGAACGCGCTCTTGGGCGTGCAGTTCGCCGCGCGCTGGCACCAGTGGCCCTTCCCGACCGTCATCACCCATCCGGAGCACTGGGCCTTCAACGGCACGGGCCTGAAGGCCGGTGACACCCTGTGGATGGCGAACGGCTACGAAGTGGATCAGCTGGTGTCCAACGGCCGCCAGCCCTCCGGCGTGGAGGTGCTCGCGGAGTCGCCCTCGCTGTCGCTCCAGGGCGGCTTCGGCTTCGCGCACATGGTGGTGCGCAAGCAGGGGGAGGCGTACGTCTTCTCCTCGGGAGGCATCGACTTCGTGCAGAAGCTGGCCGGGGTGGGGGACCGCGTGGCGGATCCGCGCGCGGGCCGCATCGTGGCCAACGTGCTCTACAAGGCGCTGGGCCGGAAGCTGCCGGGCGACCTGGTGAAGTTCCAGCCCCCGGCGGCGCCCACTCCGATGGGGCCGTTCGCCGCGTCCGTGACGACGGTGGCGGGACAGCCCGGCAAGCGCTGCCACTCGGGCGCGAAGGTGGGGCCGGACGAACTGGGCGCGCCGCTCGCTGTCGCCGTGCTGCCGGATGGGGGCTGGGCAGTGGCGGACTCGCTGGGCAACACCGTGAAGCGCGTGTCGCCGGACGGGAAGATCCGCACGGTGCTCACCGGCCTCTACGGCCCCATGGGCATCGCCTCGGACGCGCTGGGCAACCTCTACGTGTCCGACACGGAGAACGCGCTCATCCGCCGCATCACCCCGGACGGAAAGGCGCAGGTCTTCGCGGGCACCTCGTTCGGCTACCAGGACGGTCCCGCGCTGTCGGCGGCCTTCAACCAGCCCGCGGGCCTGTCCTTCACGCCGGACGGCACGGCGCTGCTCGTGGCGGACCTCAACAACAGCGTCATCCGCCGCATCGACATGGTGACGCCCGGCAACCCGGTGACGACGCTTCAGGGCGACTGGCTCTACCGTCCCTCCGCGGTGGCCCAGACGGCGGACGGCACCACCTACGTCGTGGAGAGTGGCATGGCGCGCGTGGTGCGCGTGCGCGACGGCGTCACCACCGTGGTGGCGGGCTCCACGCCCGGCTTCCGCGACGGGGATCCGAAGGAGGGCCAGCTGCTGCCGTACCTGGGACTGGCGCTGCTGCCGGACGGCTCGCTCGCCATCTCCGACCCCGGCAACTACCGCGTGCGCCGGCTGACCTTCAACGCGTCGGGTGAACCGGAGAAGCTGACCACGCTCGCGGGCAGTGGCCGCTATGGCGCGGATGACGGCGCGGGCAGGGAGGCCCAGCTGGTGCTGCCCGCCGGGCTCGCGGTGGGGCCGGATGGCACCCTCTACGTGGCGGACGCGGGCAACTCGCTGGTGCGCGCCATCAAGCGCTGATCACCGGCCCGGGTTGCGCATGCCACCCATGGGCGGCGGCGCGTCCATCTCCTGCCGCGTGCGCCGCCGGTCCGGGGTGTCGCGCGGCAGCTCCACGAAGGTGCACATCTCGCAGAGGCGGCTGTAGATGCGCTCGCCCACGCGCTCGCGCAGAAGCTCCGCGTCCTTCATGGCGGAGCGGGCGTCGTCCGTGGTGCGGTAGCCTGAAGGCGCGCTGCTCCGCACGCCCTTGCGCTCTGGCTCCAGCGAGTAGTTCGTGGCGAAGAGCGTCGTGCGCCCCGCGTTGTAGCGCCGGGCGATCAGCTCATCGAGCGTCTCCATCTCGAAGGGACTGCCGCGCCCCTTGCCCAGCTCGTCGATGGCGAGGACCTCCACCTCCGACAAGGGCCCGATGATCTCTCCGCCGCTCTTGCCGTCCTGGAAGCCGCGCCGGATGGTCGCGTACAGGAGCGAGATTTCGACGTAGCGGGTCTTCACGCCCATCTCCAGCACCAGGTGCCCGAGCGTCGCCGCCATGAGGTGCGTCTTGCCCGTGCCCACCGGTCCGCTCAGCACGAAGCCCTTGTTGGTGGCGCCCTTCACGTACTGATTGGCGAAGTGCATCGCCACGCCGCGGCCCCGGTCCTGCGCCTCGTTGAAGGGCCGGTAGTTGTCGAACGACGCGTGCGCCATGACGCCCGGCATCTGCACATCGTTGTAAAGCGCCACACGCGTGCGCCGGAGCGTGCACACGCACGGCTCCAGGACCTCATACATCCGGGGGCCCACCTTCGCGCTGAAGGTGCCTTCCTTCTGCACCAGCCTGTGCCCGCGTCCACCGCACATCGGGCAGTCCACCGAGCACGTACACACCCGAGCGGTCGCGAGCTCTCCGCGCCGCTCGATGACGTACGTCCGCCCGCCGCACAGCCCACACGCCTCGCCGTTCGCCTTGGCAGCCATCGCGCCCAGCCATAACACCGTCCCCCTTGCTCGTCAGCCTGCTGAACTTTCGTTCAGGCCCGTGGTGGGAGGACAACCCTTCAGGTTTCCTTCATGTCCAGCCGCCGTCTGACGGCCGCCTGGAGCCGGAAGCGCCGGGACACACGCCGCGCGCGGGCGGTCATCAGCTGTTGTTCACCGGTGCGCGCATCTCGCCACACCGTGCGTCGCTCCGAGAAGGGCAGGGCGCGCAGCAGCACCAGCAGCGCCCAGGCCTCCTGCTGATCCATGGCCGCGGGCTCGCGAGGCACGCACGCGAGCACCGTGTCCAGCAGCCGGTGCACCCGCGGCGCCATCGCGGCTTCGCGCTCCGTCAGCGCCCGCAGCGCCGCGCACAACCGCGCGTGCCGCACCTCTTCCCACGAACGGGCAGGGCGCTTCTTCGAGGAGGCCGCAGGCGCCTCTTCTCCCTGGCCCGCGGACAGGTCGCGGTACTTACGGATCTCCGTCTCCACCTGGCGCCGGCACGCGCGCAGCGAACGCAGCACCGGCTCTCCGGGCCGCGCGTCCCACAGCGCCTTCTCCGCCGAACGCGAGATGCCGCGCGCCACGACCTCGAAGGGCACGCCCTCCCGAGCCCACGCGATGACGAGCTCGGTGTCCAGCGCGGACAACATCAGGCCCGCGCCGCGCACCGCGAGGAAGTAGTCCTGCACCAGCTCTTCGAAGCTGGCGCTCTCCGGCAGAAGACTCATGATCCGACAACCACTCCAGGCAGGGCGACCAGACGAACAGCCGCCAGCCTCCCATACCCGTTGGGACAGCCGGTGCAACCTTCCTGTCGCTGCCTGGAGCGGTGCAGGCGCACAGCGAAATTGAAGTTTTCCCGCTTGCTATCCAACGGACCGGACGTCCCGTCGTCTGGGTTGACCCGCCTTGCGCAAACCGCGCATAGTACGAGTCCCCTCATGGAAATTCCCGAAGATTCCCGGACACTTGCCAAGCAAGCAGGCATCCGTGGACACCGGTCACCCGCTCCTAGGAAGACCATGCGCCGCTCGCTACTCGTTTGCCTCGTTCTCCTGACTTCCATGGCTTCGGCCCAGGAGAAGAAAGCACTGCGCGACGCTGACCTGGGCAAGAAGTCCACCACCACCGTGGACAAGTCCCTCGCAGGCGACATCACGCGCCCGAAGGAAGCCCAGCAGGCCGCTCCCGCGCTTCAATATGATCAGTTCCGCCTGGGCGTGGAAGTGCAGGTCGCTTCCAAGCGCCGCGAACAGATCGAATCGCTGAGGAAGATCATCTCGCTGTCTCCTGATCAGAAGGAGGCCCCCAGCCTGCTGTTCCGCCTGGGCGAGCTCTACTGGGAGGAGTCGAAGTTCTTCTTCTTCGAAGCCAACCGGAAGGACGACGAGCTCATCGTCGCCATGAACCGCAACGACGCCGCGGCCCAGCAGAAGGCCAAGGCGGAGAAGGCGGAGTTGATGGCGAAGGTGAAGGAGAACGGCAAGTACGCCGTCGAGCAGTACACGAAGATCGTCCAGGAGTACCCGAAGTTCGAGCGCACGGACGAAGTGCTCTTCTTCCTCGGCCAGTACCTGATGGAGGACGGCCAGGACAAGAAGGCGCTCGTCGCGTTCAAGCGCCTGATTGAGAAGCACCCCACGTCCAAGTACATCCCGGACGCGTACTTCGCCTTCGGCGAGTACTACTTCAACAACTCCAAGGGCAAGCGCCCGGAGCTGGAGAAGGCGCTCGCCGCGTACAAGAAGGCCGCCGAGTTCCCGGAGAACCAGGTCTACGCCTTCGCCCTCTACAAGCAGGGCTGGTGCTACTTCAACATGGGCGAGTACGAGTCCGCGAAGGACAAGTACAAGACCGTGGTCCTCTACGGTGAGCTGGCTGGCGCCGCCGCCGTGGAGAAGGACGGCAAGTCCAAGGCGAAGGGCTCGCTGGTGCGTGAAGCGCGCGCCGACTACGTGCGCGCCTTCGCCCGCGAGGGTGACGTGACGCAGGCCCGCGCGGACTTCGGCAAGGTCGCCACCAATCCGGAAGACCGCTTCGCGATGATGAAGCAGCTCGCGAACCTGTACTACGGCGACGGCAAGGACCGCGAAGCGGCCATCACCTACAACTCGCTGATCAAGGAGAAGCCGCTGTCTCCGGAGGCCCCTGGCTTCCAGGGCAAGATCGTCGACTGCATCCTGCGCATGGGCAACAAGGAGCGCACCGTGGCCCAGGTGCGCCGGCTCGTGAAGATCATGAAGGACGTCGAGTCCTCTGGCGTCATCAAGGACGACAAGGACAAGAAGGCGCTCGCGGAGGCGAAGGAGCTGTCCGAGCGCACGCTCTCCAACCTCGCCGTCACCTGGCACAACGAGGGCAAGAAGACGCGCAGCGAGGAGACCTTCAAGTACGCGGACGCCGTGTACAGCGACTACCTCACGCTCTTCCCGGAGAACCCCAAGGCGTACGACCTGCGCTTCTTCTGGGCGGAGCTCCTCAACGACAACCTCCAGAACTTCGACAAGGCCGCCGCCAACTACACGCTCGTCGTCCTCCAGGACGCCAAGGTGCTGGAGGCCAAGGACGACAAGGGCAAGCCCAAGCCGGGCAAGCCGGGCAAGTGGCTGACCAACGCCTCCTACAACGCCGTGCTCGCCTACGACGAAGTCGTGAAGGCCGCTGAAGCGCGCGGTGAGGCCAAGTCCGAGTCCGCCGGCACGGACATCCAGAAGAAGATCGCCATCCCCACGCTGAAGAAGTCGCTGCTGGACGCGTGCGAGCGCTACCTCAAGTACGTCCCCAAGGGCGACAAGCGCGTGGAGATCGCCTTCAAGGCGGCGAACATCTACTACCGCCACAACCACTTCGACGAAGCGGTGCTGCGCTTCTCCGAAATCGCGCTCGGCTACCCCGAGTACAAGTTCGAGGACGGGCAGCGCGCCGCTGAAATCGCCGCCAACCTCATCCTCGACTCGTACAACCTGCTGGGCGACTTCGCGAAGGTCAACGAGTGGGCCCGCCGCTTCTACTCCAACGACAAGCTGGCCACCGGCAAGTTCCGCGACGACCTGGCGAAGCTCATCGAGCAGTCGTCGTTCAAGCTGGTCAGCCAGCTGGAGGAGAAGAAGGAGTTCTCCAAGGCGGCCGAGGCGTACCTGAACTTCGTCCACGACTTCCCGCAGACGGAGATCGCGGACCTGGCGCTCTACAACGCGTCCGTCGACTACTACAAGGCGAAGAGCCTGGATAAGGCCATCGAGGTCCGCAAGCGCCTGTTCGCGGAGTACCCCCGGTCCAAGTACGTGCCGGACTCCATCTACGCGAACGCGGAGGCGCTGGAGGCCATCGGTGACTTCGAGGAGGCCGCGGGCACCTACGAGCTCTACGTGCGCGGCTACGAGCGCAACCTGAACGAGAAGGGCGGCGCGCCGGCCGCGAAGGCCAAGGCGAAGAGCAAGGCCAAGGGCCGCGCGAAGCAGGCCTCCAACGACGACGGCCCCGCGAAGCCCGCGGTGGTGCAGAAGTGGGACGAGTCCAAGGCGCAGATCGCCCTGTTCAACGCGGCCACCTACCGCGAGGGCCTGGGCCAGCTGAAGGCCGCGCTCAAGAACCGCGAGCACTACATCGAGCTGTGGCCCAAGTCGAAGGACGCGGAGGCCGCCTTCCTGTCCGTCGTGGACCTGTACGTGAAGCAGGGCGCGTACATGAAGGCCATCAAGCTCCTGGAGGAGTACGAGCGCGACAACATGCGCAGCCAGAGCAAGTTCCTCATGGCCGAGGGCCGCATCACCGACATCTACGCGAAGATGCGGAAGACGAACGACGTGCGCCGCATGAACAAGCGCATCTTCGAGTACTTCGACCAGCTGCCCCGCCGTCAGCAGACCGCGCTGGAGAAGCCCGCGCTGGCCGCCGCCGCGCAGGCGAACCTGCTGGCCATCGAGCCGGACTGGAACGAGTTCAAGCGCCTGAAGCTGTACTGGGGTGTGCCGCCGTCGCCGGAGCGCTTCAAGGGCTCGCTGGCCGACAAGGGCCGCGCGCTGGAGGTCGTCCAGAAGAAGTACGTGCAGACCGTGGCCCTGGGCGCCCCGGAGCCGGCCATCTGCGCGCTGCAGCGCATTGGCCTCGCGTATGACCACATGGCGGAGCTCGTCGTGAACGCGCCCATGCCGCGCGGCCTGGATGAGGAGTCGCAGCAGGCCCTGCGCGACGAGTTCGCCAACCAGGCCCAGCCGCTCAAGGACAAGGCCACGGAGGCCTTCTCCGGCGCGGTGGCCAAGAGCCGCGAGCTGGGCGTGTTCAACGACTGCGCCGCGGCGAGCCTGAAGATCCTCCGCACCACCTACGCGCCGGACCGCTACCCGGAGGTGCTGGAGGAGAAGCTCGCGCTGAAGAACAAGGAGCTGGTGCTGGGCGGCGACCTGCTGGCCGCCGTGCAGGACATCCCGCCCCCGGTCTCCAAGTCCGAGCCGGAGAAGATGGCCAAGAGCGAGGCGCTCAACGAGGACCTGTCCGCGCTGACGAACGCGCTTCGCCAGCAGACCGAGTCCGAGGTCGCCAAGCCCGCCGCCGCGTCCAAGGACGGCGCCCCCAAGAAGACCGTTGATGATCAGGAGCCGGAGGACTTCCTCTAATGAATCGCCGCATGCACCCGTTCCGCCCCCTCCTGCTGGCCACGCTGGCGCTGACCGCCGTCGGTTGTTCCACCACGCAGACCAACACCCCGGCGGCTGTCGCCAAGCCGGTGGCCGCCCCCACGGGCCCGGTGTCCATCTCCAACCGCGCCATGCTGCTGTTCGATGACGCGGTGAAGTCCTTCGACGCGCAGAAGAAGGCGAAGGCCTTCGACTACCCGTCGCTGGAGCGCAAGTTCAAGGCCGCCCTGGAGGCGGACCAGAACCTGGCGGAGGCCGAGTACAACCTGGGCGTCATCGCCGAGCGCATGGGCAAGGGCGACGAGGCCAAGGCCCGCTACGCGTCCGCGCTCACCAAGAAGCCGTCCCTGCGCCAGGCGTCCGACAACCTGGCCATCATGAAGCAGAACGGCGGCGACGTGGCCGGCGCCGTGGCGCTCTACCAGGACGTGCTCACGCGCTACCCGGATGACGCGGGCTCGCGCGCGCGGCTCGCGGAGATCTACCGGCAGAACAACGACCACGACAAGGCGATGGAGCTGTCTCGCGCCGCGCTCATGCGCGACCCGATGAACACCAACGCCCTCAAGGTCATGATCCGCAGCTACCTGGATCGCAAGCAGCTGGCCATGGCGAAGCTCGTCGCGCTGCGCGCGGTGAAGCTGGACGGCACGGACCCCGAGCTGCACCAGGCCGTGGGCCTCATCCTCCTGAAGGAGGGCGACACCGAGGGCGCGCGCCTGCAGTTCAAGAGCGCCCTGGAGGCGAAGGCGGACTACGTGCCCGCGCACGTGGAGCTGGCCCAACTGGCGCTCAACGCGGAGGACTTCCCCGGCGCGGAGGAGCACCTGCGCCGCATCCTGCAGTCGGACGGCAAGAACGCCGCCGCGCACGTGGACCTGGGCATCGCGCTCAAGGGCCAGGGCCAGTACGACAAGGCCATGCAGGAGTACGACGAGGCGGAGAAGCTCAACCCCGACCTGGGCGCCACGTACCTCAACCGCGGCATCATCCTGCACAAGGTGAAGGACGCCCCCGAGCGCGCGGTGGAGCTCTACAAGAAGTACGTCGCGCTCGCCGGCGGCGAGGTCGCGATCAACGCGGAGGCGCCTGTCTTCGGCCTCCTGCGCGAGGCGGAGAGCATCGTGCAGGCCAAGCGCGAGGCGTCCGCCGCGGAGGCCCAGGCCAAGCAGATGGAGGCGCTCCAGGCGCAGCAGCAGGCCGCGATGAAGGCGGAAGAGGCGAAGCAGAAGGGCCAGCCGCCTCCGGGTGGAGCGACGCCCGCGTCCGGCAACGGCACCGCTCCGCAGGCCACGCCGGCCTCGGGCACGGGGGCGCAGCAGCCGGCCGCCACTCCGGCGGGTGGCACGCAGACGGCCCCTGCCCAGAAGAATGCAGCACCGGCGGACTCCGACGAGCCCACCGACGACCTGCTGTGATGTGGGAGACGCCCGCCAGTGGCTTCACGCTGGCGGCGCGGCTCGGGAAGATGCGAACCTTGTGGGCCCCTCGCTTTTCGAGGCAGGGGCCCACCATGCGGAAACACCAGTGGGCCTTGGGAAGGCCCCACGTGGAGGCAGGATGCGGAAGTGGCTGATGCTGTTGGTGACGCTGTCGGTGGCCCCGGCCTTCGCCCAGGACGAGGGCGGCAAGGCGGCGGGTGAGGGTGGCGGCGCCAGGATGCAGAAGACGACCAGCGTCGACTTCGAGGACGACACCATTGAAGGTGACCTCACGAAGCCGGATGGCGAGTACGTCGAGGCGCGCAAGACCGTGAAGCACTCGAACCTCATCCGCATCCGCGAAGACTTCGAGGACAAGGTGATGCAGTCCGTGGGCGAGCTGTAATCCCCCCACCACGGATTGAATCGACGGCGGGAACCTTCCGCCGGCACCGTTGTCCAAGAGCGCCAAAGCCTACCGGGAGCCCTCCATGGCCGTACCCCTGACACTCAAGGTCTTCAAGGGCGACACGTTGGTCGCCTCCAAGGACTACGAGCGCGACATCATCAAGATTGGTCGTCTTTCCTCCGCGCACCTGTGCCTTGAGGACGACAAGGTCAGCCGCATCCACTCCGTCATCGAAGTTGCCGCCGACGGCTCCATGTCCATCATCGACATGGGCAGCGTCGAAGGCACCTACGTCAACGGCAAGCGCGTCAACAAGGGGCAGGTCTCCTTCGGTGACGAGGTCCGCGTGGGTGGCACCACCATCCGCTTGGAGAACCCGGCCGCTGTCGCCGCGGTGAACCTGGCCGCCGCCGTCGCCCAGGCGGACGCGCCCACGGACAAGAACCCCACGGTCGCGCCGGTGGCCCCCGCCGCCGCCATCGCGCAGGCCGTTGCCGGGCCCGCTCCGGTGGTCGCGACGCCCGCGCCCGCCGCGACGCCGGCTCCGGCTCCCGTCGCCGCGCTGGATTCCTCCGTCGCGCCCACGCAGAAGAACGCCGTGGCGCCCGCGCGGGCTCCCAAGGCCCCCAAGGCTCCGGAGTCGGACGACGCGCACGAGGAGCAGGAAGCCGCGCCGCGCGTGCGCACCGTGCGCAAGACGAAGTCCAACGGCCCGCAGGGCGTGTCGCTGCGCCTGCTCTGGGGTGACCAGCGCGTGGGCGAGTTCTTCGTGCCCCCCGGCGCGAAGAAGGCCTTCACGGTCGGCAGCGCCAAGGGCGTGGACTTCGTGATGGGCGACGCCAAGCTGGGCGCCCCCACCTTCGAGGTGCTGCGCACCGACGGCCAGTCCTTCACCGTGCGCTTCGCGCGCAAGATGAAGGGCGAGCTCACCCGCAAGGGCGAGACGCTGGACCTGGAAGCGGTGATGGAGTCCGGCAAGGCCTCCCAGGACGGCGACGCCTACGGCCTCACGCTGGAAGCGGACGACTTCGTCTGGGTGGACCTGGGCGGCCTCACGCTGGAGGCGCAGTTCCAGCCGGTGCCCAAGCGCGTCGCCGTGCCGGTGGGCGAGAACATCGACTACACGGCGCTCAACATCTTCCTGGTGATGTTCTTCATCGGCACCGCGTTCGTCATCCACTCCATGAACCAGAGTGGGGAAGGGGACGAGTACGCGGATGAGCTCGCGGGCAACGACGCGCGCATCGCGAAGCTGATCATCAAGGCTCCGGAGACCCAGAAGAACAAGTTCCTGGAGAAGCTGAACCAGCAGAAGGAGAAGAAGTCGGGCGAGATGGCCCAGAAGCAGCGCAACGACGAAGGTCAGATGGGCAAGAAGGACGCGCCCAAGACCAACAACCGCGCGGCGCCCAAGGGCGACCCGAACAAGAAGGACGAGGCGCGCGCCCTCACCGCGAAGATCTTCGGCGGTGGCAAGGGCGGCATCTCCACCATCTTCGGCAAGTCGGGCCTGGGCGGTGAGCTCAAGAGCGCCATGGGCAACATGTTCGGCGCCAAGGCGGGCGACGCGGGCGGCTTCGGCGGCATGGGCCTGCGCGGCAGCGGCGGCGGTGGCGGCGGCACCGGTGACAGCATCGGCATCGGCGGCATCGGCACCAAGGGCCGTGGCGGCGGCAGCGGCAGCTACGGCACCGGCGTGGGCACGCTCGGCGGCAAGCAGAGCGTGGACGTGGGCATCACCTCGTCGGATCCGGAAGTGATGGGCTCGCTGGACAAGGAGCTCATCCGCCAGGTCATCCAGCGCAACCGCGGGCAGATCCGCTACTGCTACGAGAGCCTGCTCAACCGCTTCCCCAAGCTGGGCGGCAAGGTCTCCGTGAAGTTCGTCATCAGCGCCAACGGCTCGGTGGCCACGTCCAACGTCGCGCAGTCCACGGCGGGCAACTCGGACCTGGAGACCTGCGTGGCTGGCCGCGTGCGCACCTGGAAGTTCCCGGAGCCCAAGGGTGGAGGCTCCGTGATCGTCACCTACCCGTTCATCTTCAAGCAGGCCGGTGACTGACGTAGAATCAACACATCCGTTTCCCGCGCGGGCGGTCCTGTTCTCAGGGCTGCCCGCTTCTTCACTTCAACCTCCCGCCCCCGCGGGAGGACTGCCCCCCAC
>NZ_RAWF01000399.1:0-5558 GCF_003612075.1 Corallococcus sp. CA041A | reverse complement strand
GAGTGGGGCACAAGGGGGTGGGGCCCGCCTGCCTGCCGGGCGATGACGGGCGTTCCGGTGACCACCTTCCAGGAGGTCCCGTCCCCCCTTCGCCCAAGGTGTGCCCACATGGCCCAGGCCCATGAAACCGAAACCGAGAAGCAGGAACGCCACGCGCGGCGGCACGAAGCCCACCTGCGCGCCACCTACGCGGCGTTCATCCACCACGTCTGCGATTTGAGTGCCCTGCCTCCCGCGCTCGCGGAGTCCGCCGCAGTGTCGGTGCTGAGCGCGCTGGAGCGCCGGCTCATGCCCAACGGGGCGCGGAATCTGGAATCCCAGCTGCCGCGAATGCTGGTGGAGTTCCTGCCTCCGCCGGAGGAGCGCCCCCGGCACCCCCACCGCTTCGGTCGCGAGGAGATGATTGCGTCCGTCGCGGAGGACCTCCAGATGCCGGTGGACCAGGCGGAGCTGGTGGTCCGCGCGGTGCTGCGTGCCTTCCAGGACCAGATATCCGAAGGCGAGGCGGACAAGGTGGCAAGCAACCTGCCCGCGGACCTGCAGGCCCTCTGGCGCCTCACGCAGTAGTCGCGAGGCGCCGCGAGGGCTCTTCGCTACTCCGCGGGGCCGCTGCCCGCGCCGTCCCCGGTGGTGAACACCGGGGTGCCGCCGGGGATGCTGGGGTCGTGCGGGAGGCTGCCGCGAGGGCTGCGCAGGTAGACGAACGGCGTGGCGAAGAGGAAGTTGCTCACGCGCGACGTGTAGATGTCCGCGTAGCGCTCCACCTGCCGCGCCAGGTGGCTCTTGTCGTTGCCGGCGCGGGTGAGCAGGCCCCAGTGCGGGTTGGACAGCTCACCGGCGGCGCGGGCCATGGGGCCCAGCTCCGCGTCCAGCGCCTCCAGCTCCGCGCGCAGCTCCGTGAGCCGCGCCACCAGCTCTCCCTCCGCGACGTCCGAGCGGGGGCCGTAATGGTGGCGACGACGCTGGATCTCCAGGCGCACCTGGCAGCTCTCCGCCTCCAGGCGCTCCTTCTTGAGCATGCGCTCGCCAATGCGCACCTCGGTGGCGCGGAAGGCGGCGATGGCGCGCACCTCGTCCTCCAGCTCGCGCAGGATGAGCGCGGTGCGCCAGCGCAGCACGTTCTTGCTGACGTGCACGTCGCCGAACATGTGGTCGCCCACGTAGAGGATTTCGTCGCCAGACAGGCCCAGGTGCCGCTCCAGCTCCAGCGCGCTGCCGCCGAAGTAGGGCTTGTTCTTGTCGAGCGGACCGGAGTGCGGCCGCAGCAGCGCCTCGCCGTTGGCCTCCACCACCTCGAAGAGGGTGGAGCGCGTGGTGAAGAACTCGGGCTTGCGCGCGCTGACGATGACCACGTCGAAGAGCTGGCGCCAGGTCATGCCCTCGGGCAGGTGCCGGTCGAAGGCGAAGTGCATCATGGGCTCGGTGTAGGCCCACTCGCTGTTGGTGATGAGCAGCACCTTCTTGCCGGCGTTCTTCTGGTCCAGCAGCGCGAGCGGCGTCTCCGGGTCGTCGATGACGTAGCGCTCGGGGTCCGCGATGATTTCCGCCTTGAGGCGCCCCTGCATGTGCGTGGCGTCCAGGTTCTTGCGCACGTGCTCGTAGAGGTCCGCGTAGCCCATGGGACCGGGGAGCTGGCCGGCGTCCAGGCGGTCCACGAGCTGCGCGTAGATGCAGGCCTCGGAGAGGGAGAACAGGGTGTTGAGGAACACCCAGCGCCGGTCGGCCAGGTCGATGACGGTCCGGGTATAGGCCTCGCGCTGGGACTCGAAGTCCATGGGGCGGCTGCCGTGCAGGGCCTTCTTCACGAAGCCGAAGCGGTTGGCCTTGAGGAGGTTGCCCTTGGCGGTGTCGATGATGAGGCCGCGGATGGCGAGCATCGGGTCGAAGGTCAGGTCGGCCACGGGCCAGCCCTGCTCCACCAGACGGTCGCGAATGTATTCGTAGGCGCGGCGTTCCCACGCTTCCACGCGGTAGTGGATGAGCGTGTAGTCCATGTCGTAGCCCACGGCCTTGATGGCGCGCATGTTGAGGGTGCGGTTGCAGAACAGACCGCGTTCGGGCGGGGGACCGGAGAATTGAGGAGCCATGGGAGCAAGGCTTGCCAAGGCTTGCACGCAAAGTCGAGCGGCCCGTGTGCCCGAGTCGCTCCGTGGGCAGGCCCGGGTCGTCCGGGTGTCGGAAAGATGGGATACAGGTGACGCACGCGCCGCGAGGGCCGGCGGCGCGCGGAACCGAAGGGCAGACACATGTTGGGAATGACTCGGCGGTGGGGCCTGGCCCTGGCGGTGGTGCTGGCGGCGGGCGTGGCGGGGGCGCAGGAATGGGAGACGGTGGCGACGAAGCCCTTCGTGATCAAGGTCCGGCCCCGTCCGGGGACGAAGGCGAAGGACATCTGGGCGGAAGGCGAGCTCAAGGCGAGCGCCGCGCAGATCCAGGCGGCGCTGGAGGACCAGGCGTCGTACCGGCTCTTCATGCCGTACGTGAAGGAGTCGCGGGTGGTGCGGCCCACGGATGACGGCGGGCGGCTGACGTACACGCGGCTGGACCTGCCGGTGGTGTCCTCGCGCGACTACATCTGCCACGTGGTGACGGAGTCGAAGGTCGCGCCGGACGGGACGGGCGTGTACCAGCAGCGCTGGAAGGCGGAGCCGGACGCGTTCCCCGCCAGGCGGGACGTGGTGCGCCTGCGGCTGAACGAGGGCAGCTGGAAGGTGGAGCCCAAGGGCGAGGGCACGTCCTGGGTCGTCTACAAGTTCACGGTGGACCCCGGAGGTTCCGTCCCCGGGTTCCTGGCCAGCGTGGGACAGAACGACGCGGTGGTGGACACGCTGCGCGCGGTGGAGAAGCGAGCGAAGTCGCTGCCCGTGGAGCCGCCTCCCGTGAAGTAGGGGGCGTCGTCAGCGCCGCCGCTTCAGCTTGAAGAAGTCGATGAGCGCCTTGAGCTTGGGCGCCACCTGGACGCGGCTTGGGTAGTAGAGGAAGAAGCCGGGGAGGGGGGTGGAGTACGGTTCGAGCACGCGCACGAGCTGCTTCTCCGCGAGCAGCTTCCGGACGCGGCTCTCCGGGACATAGGCGAGCCCCAGCCCGGCGACGGCGGCGTCCAGCACCAGCTCCGCGTCATCGAACACCACGCGGCCCTCGACGGCGACCTCGATGCGCTTCCCGCCGTCGCTCAGCGCCCAGCGGAGGAGCCCGCCGGTGGTCCGGCTGCGGTAGTTGATGCAGTCGTGGTCGCGCAGCTCGCGAGGGTGCTTCGGCTTGCCGCGCGCCGCGACATACGACGGCGAGCCCACCACGTGCATGACGATGTCGCCGCTCACAGGGATGGCGATCATCTCGCGGTTCACGAGCTCACCGATGCGGAAGCCCGCGTCGAAGCCCTGCTGGACGATGTCGACGAGCACGTCGTCCAGATGGATGTCCACGCGGATGTCGGGATGGGCGGTGAGGAACTCCGCCAGGCGTGGGCCGAGCACCTCCTGGTAGCCGTAGCGGGGCAGGGTCAGGCGCAGCAGCCCCGTGGGCCGGTCGCGAAGCTCGCCCAGGGACTCGAAGGCGTCCTGCACGCCGTGCATCGCGGGTTCGAGCCGCGACAGGAAGCGCGAGCCGGCCTCGGTGAGTCCCACGCTGCGGGTGGTGCGCTGGAGGAGCCGCACGCCCACGCGTACTTCCAAGGCCCGGAGGCTCTGGCTCACCGCGGAGGGAGTGACCCCGAGCTCCGACGCGGCGGCGGTGAAGCTGCGTCTGCGAGCCACCGCGAGGAACGCCATCAGGCCGGAGAGGTCGTCGCGCATTCCTTAGCGTAGCTACAAAGTGCATCCAGAGACGACGCGTTTCGGAGCGGAGGCCCGGGGCGTACTTCATGGGCCACGGAGGCAGTCATGAGCGCACAGGGCAAGGTCTGGTTCGTCACGGGGTCGTCGTCTGGGTTTGGCCGCAACATCGTGGAGGAGGTCATCGCGAGAGGGGAGCGCGTGGTCGCGACGGCGCGAGACCCGCGCACGCTGGAGGACCTGGTGGCGAGGGCCCCGGACCGGGTGCTCGCGGTCCAGTTGGACGTGACGAAGCCAGAGCAGGTGCAGGAGTCCATCACGGCGGCGCTGAAGCGCTTCGGTGCCATCGACGTGTTGGTGAACAACGCGGGCTACACGCTGTTGGGGGCGGTGGAGGAGACGAGCGACGCGGAGCTGCGAGCGGCCTTCGAGCCGCTGTTCTTCGGAGCAGTGGCGATGACGCGAGCGGTGCTGCCGCACATGCGGGAGCGGAGGACGGGCACCCTCGTGCAGCTCTCGAGCGTGTCCGGGCTGGTCCCATACCCGGGCGCGGGTGCGTACAGCGCGGCGAAGCACGCCCTGGAGGGCCTGTCCGAGTCGCTGGCGAAGGAGGTCGCGCCATTCGGAGTGAAGGTGCTCATCGTGGATCCGGGCATGTTCCGCACGAAGCTGCTGGGCCCATCATTCCGGCCGATGCCGGAGCTGGCGGCCTACGCGGAGTCGCTGGGGCCCATGCGCGCCTGGGTGGCGCAGTCCGCCGGCACGCAGCCCGGGGACCCCGTGAAGGCGGCGAAGGCCATCGTGGACGCCGTGGACGCGGGCTCCCCGACGCTGCGGCTGTTCCTGGGGTCGGACGCCCCCGCGGCCGTCCGCGAGAAGCTCGCGCAGGTGCTGGACGACGTGAACCGCACGGAGCAGGTCGCGCTGTCGATGGGGTTCTGAGCCAGCGGTTCTGTCGGACCGGCCGAGTATGACCTGGTTCCACTCCCCATGCAGGGACGCAGCCAGGAGTCGAGAGCGATGGAATGCCGCCGGTGGGTGGTGCTGTGGCTGTGGCTCCTGCCGGTGTTGGCAGGGGCTGCATCACCGCCTGGCTCCGAGGACTCACTGGAACGTTCGGTGTACTCGCTGACTCGGTTGGAGGCGACCACACTGGTGCTGCTGCCGCGTGCAGGAACAGGCGCGGATGAAGGCTTCGTCCAGGTCGAGCCCACGCTCATCCTCGACGGTGGCCCGGAGCTCGGCGTCAACCTGGGCGCGCCCTTGAGGTTGCGGCTGTGGGGCGGCGAACGAGGCGCGAGCCGTGTGCGGCGTGAGGACTGGGACAGTCCGTCGGACTGGGGCCAGCTCGTGCGAGCCCTCAAGCTGGGCTCGGACCAATCGCCCTTTGGCGTCTGGTTGGGAGCGCTGGAGGACTACAGCCTGCTGTCGGCGCATCTGGTGCGCCACTACTCCAACCGGACGAACCCCGACTACCACCCGGCGGGAGGCTTCCTCACGGGCACGTTGGGTCCGCTCTACACGGAGGCCTTCGTCTCGGATGTGCTGGGCGCGCGGTTGATGGGCGCGGAGCTCTCGCTGGACGTTCAGCACCTCCTCTTCGGACGAGGCCGCGAACCCGGGCGCTACACGCTCGCCGTCTCCGCCGTGCACGACTGGGGACGGGCCGGAGGACGTACGCCCGCAGTGACGCTGGCGCATCTGGACGGAACGGCGGTGGTGCTGACGCGTCCGGGCCTGGAAGCGCACCTGCTGATGGGATGGGGAGGACGGCCAGGTGAAGGG
>NZ_RAWF01000398.1:0-5575 GCF_003612075.1 Corallococcus sp. CA041A | reverse complement strand
CTCCGTGCCCGAAGCCGTTACGCCGCGCTTCCGCTTCCTCCCCGCGGTGGGCACGTGGAAGTACCACCTGCTGCTCGCGTCGGTGGCCATCTTCTTCCTGGGCCCGCTGGGCGGTGTGGCCGCGTCGTACATGAACTTCAGCCTGGGCTTCTTCGTCGCCAGTCAGGTGCTGTCCGGCATCCTCGGCAGCGTCGTCACCTACGGCTACGGCGCGGAGGGCAAGCACGGCGCCAACTACATGCAGACGATGGCCGCGTCGGTGGCCTCGCTGTGCGCCATGTCCGTGCTGATCCAATCCATGGTGTGGCTGGGCATGCCCCAGCCGCCCGCGTGGCAGCTGATGCTCTTCGTGGGGTGCGTGGGCATGTTCGGCGTGGGCGTGGGCATGCTCTACACGCCGCTGCTCGTGGACCGGCTCCAGTTGGACTACCCGTCCGGCTACGCGGTGGCCAACATCCTGCGAGCGCTCACGGACAAGCGCCTGCTCAAGGCCTCCATCGCGAAGCTGGGCGGCGGCACCGGCCTGGGCATCCTGGCCGCGTGGCTCACGGAGAAGGTGGCCGCGGTCGCCGCGCTGAGCGTGAGCAGCTCCACGGTGGGCGCCGGCATGGTGGTGGGCAGCCGCATCACCGTGCCCGCCATGCTCATGGGAATCACCGGCTATGCCATCACGCCCTATCTGCGGAGCATCGGGTGGTTGGGGCCGAGTGATCCGTACCGGAAGATTGGCTTCCTCATCTCGCTGGCGATGATCTGCGGCGCGGCGCTGGTGGACCTGGCGCTGCTCGCGGTGCAGGCGGTGGACCGCATCCGGGGCCGCGCGCAGGCTCCCGCGGACACCGAGCCCGCGTGGAAGAAGGTCAACGTGCCCCGGCTCATCGCCTGGGTGGTGGGCTGGGGCGCGGCCGTCGTCGTGGTGGCCACGCAGGTGCTGCACCAGCCCGCGGGCTTCATCATCTTCGGGCTCGCGCTGTCGCTCCTGTTCGTGCTCATCAACGGCATCGCCTACGGCATCAGCGACAACAACCCCATCTCCAGCGCCTTCGTGATGTCGGTGCTGCTGATGTCGTTGCTCGGCCTGAAGGATCCGCTGGTGGGGCTGATGGCGTCCTCCATCCTGCTCATCTCCACGTCGGTGGGCTGCGACATGCAGCAGGACCGCTCCACCGGGTGGCGCCTTGGAACCAACCGCGTGGTGCAGTTCCGCTACCAGGTGCTGGGCATCTTCATGGGCGCGGTGCTGTGCGTGGTGCTGGCGCGCGTGTTCATGGGCGCGTACCCGGTGCTGTCCGTCAACCAGTTGGATCACCCGGACGTGAAGGTGGGCCAGTGGGGCTCCGCGATGACGTACAAGTTCGTGGGCGCCATCCGCGACCTGGGCACGCTGTCGGCGCACAAGGTGACGGCGCTGCTCGTGGGCCTGTCCATCGGCTTCACGCTGGAGGTCATCCGCAAGGTGGTCCGCCGCCACCCCGCCTACCTGCGCTACGTGCAGGGTTCGCGCACGGGGTTCGGCGTGGGCTGGGCGATGGACTCGCTGGTGCTGGCCAGCCCCTACGCGACCGCGTTCGGCGGCTTCATCGCGCTGCCGGCGACCATCTGGTTCGGCGCGGGCGGCATCCTCACGTCCCTCTTCAACACCGTGTCCAAGCGCTTCCGGCGCGAGCCCGCTCCGGGCGAGGCGGTGCTGCCGGAGGACATGAGCACCATGTCGCTGGTGGGCGGAGGCCTCATCGCGGGCGAGTCGCTCTTCTACCTCTTCGTGGGCCTCGCCGGCCTGCTGGCCCTCTTGGGCTGACGCACCCCGTCCCGGCGCACGACTTGACTTTCCGTGCGCTCGGGAGCACTTCTTGTCCCGTGAACCTCGTCATCAACACCACCGCGACCACGACCACCACCGCTTCGGCGGGCGTGGGTGCGGTGCGCGTGTCGGTGTCCTGACGAGCGCACGGTTTCCCGCCCCGCCGAGTTCCGGCCGGGGCGACCGTGCAACCTCACACGCCCCGTGTCCGGCCCCGGCTGCTTCATCCCGACCGACACACGGAGACGACAATGCTTGATGAACAAGACCACCGCGCGCTGGGCCAGCGTCTGGACCTCTTCCACATGCAGGAGGAGGCCCCGGGCATGGTGTTCTGGCACCCACGCGGACTGAGGTTGTACCGGCTGCTGGAGGAGCACGTCCGCCAGCGCATGCTCGAAGAGGGCTACCGCGAAGTCCGTACGCCGCAGCTGTGCTCCCAGCCACTCTGGGAGCAGAGCGGCCACTGGGAGAACTTCCGCCAGAACATGTTCTGCATGGTGGAAGGCGACCGGCAGCTGGCGTTGAAGCCGGTGAGCTGCCCGGGCCACATCCAGATCGTCCAGCGCATGGCGCCCAGCCACCGCGACCTGCCCCTGCGACTGGGGGAGTTCGGGCTGGTGCACCGCAGCGAGCCCAGCGGCGCGCTGCATGGGCTGTTCCGCCTGCGCCAGTTCACGCAGGACGACGGCCACATCTTCTGCGCGGCGGAGCAGGTGGAGGCGGAAGTGGTCCGCTTCGTGCGCTCGCTCAAGGCGTTCTACGCGGGCTTCGGCTTCGACGACGTGCAGGTGGCCTTCTCCAGCCGTCCGGCGATGCGTGCCGGCGGTGACGCGCTGTGGGACCAGGCGGAGGCGTGGCTCCAGTCCGCGGCGAAGCAGGCGGGCCTCCAGTACGAGGACCAGCCCGGCGAGGGCGCCTTCTACGGGCCCAAGCTGGAGTTCGTGCTGAAGGACCGGCTGGGCCGTGCGTGGCAGTGCGGCACGATCCAACTGGACCTGGTGCTGCCGGAGCGCTTCGACCTGCACTACGTCGGCGCGTCCGGAGAGCGCCTGCGTCCGGTGATGCTTCACCGCGCGCTGTTCGGCAGCCTGGAGCGCTTCATCGGCGTGCTGCTGGAGCACCACGGGGGCGCGCTACCGGCGTGGCTCGCGCCCGAGCAGGTGGTGGTGGCCTCCGTGGGAGCGGGGGCCGCCGCGTACGCGGAGGGACTGGCTGCGCGGCTGCGGCAGGCCGGCTGCCGCGCGCGGGCGGACGTGCGGGACGAGTCGCTGTCGAAGAAGGTCCTGGGCTCGCACGAGGACGGCGTGCCGTTCCTCGCGGTGGTGGGTGGCCGCGAGGTGGAGTCGAAGGGTGTCCGCTTGCGCCAGCGCGACGGTTCCCAGCGCGACCTGCCCTGGGATGACGCCGTGGCGTGGCTGTCCTCCGCGTGCCAACCGGCCGTGGTGGGCTGAGCGTCAGGACATGAAACACCGGCCCGGTGCTCCCTTCCAGCTTGCGAAGGGGGCGCCGGGCCTTCTTGTGGTCAGGAGTAGAGGCTCAAGTATTCCAGCGGCTCGCCGGGCCGCAGCAGCGTGAGGGACTCGGAGGCGACGTCGTCCAGGCGGAGGAGCCCCACCGCGTGGTGGTCCGCGTCCACGACCACCAGCCGGTTCAGGTGATGCTCCTCCATCAGCCGCTCGCCGGCCTCCAGCGGCTCGTCCTCCGAGCAGGTAACGAGCGGCGCCGTCATCGCCTCCCGCACAGTGGTGACGTCGGGGTCGTGCCCGTGGACGGTGGAGCACAAGGAGAGCTCCGAGTCAGTGAGCAGGCCCACCACCTGGCCGTGCTCCGTGACGGGCAGCGCGCCCAGGCTGGCGCTGTCCAACCGCTCGGCGGCGGAGCGCAGGCATTCATTCGCGTCGATGGTCTTCACGTCTCTGTGCATCAGCTCTGAAATCCGCATCAGCAGGCCTCCTCGTGGCGCGCACCGCGTCCGGGAGGAGTACAACCGAAGCACGGTGCTCCAAGCCCTGGTCCGCAGGGCCTGCCGTGCCGTGCGGTAGAGAACAAGGCGGCCGGCCGCCCTGCTGCCTGCCTGGTATAGGGTGCGACGCAAAGGCCCACGGTGCATCCAAGGCCGTGCTCCGGGCTCCAGGCCCGAAACGTGGAGGAGGACCCATGGCGGACAAGCTCAATCTTTCCAACGAAGAATGGCGCAAGCGCCTCACCCCCGAGGAATTCCAGGTGCTGCGGCAGCACGGCACCGAGTACCCGGGGAGCGGCTGTTTCCTCGGCACCAAGACGCCGGGTACCTACGTGTGCGCGGGCTGCAACAACCCGCTGTTCAAGGCCGGGACAAAGTTCGAGTCCGGCACGGGCTGGCCGTCCTTCACCCAGACGCTGTCGGAGGACTCCGTCACGGAGATCCGCGACGTGTCGCACGGAATGATTCGCACCGAGGTCCGCTGCGCGCGCTGCGACGGCCACCTGGGTCACGTGTTCCCGGACGGCCCGCCGCCCACGGGGCTGCGCTACTGCATGAACTCCGTGGCGATGAAGCACGTCCCCGAAGGAAGCCCCATCGAGCTGGTCCGGGCCTGATCAGGTCGCCAGAAGTTCGTCGGTACCTCCGCATGCCATCTCAGGGGATGGCATGCGCGAACTTCAGGAGACAGCGGACGCGATGGGCTGTCGTCGCTCACGAAGCATCTGGTCCCAGTGAACGAACCATGGAGCCCCAGAGGCGAGCAGCCCACCGGCCCCAATGAGCCCTGGAGTCCATGAAGCGGCTCGCCCACCTTGCGAACCGCCACGCGGATGAGTCCGAAGAAGCCGGTGGGTGGAGCCTCGGATTGCTGGGGGCCCCTTCCTGAGACACGGCGACAAAACCTGTTCGACAGTCGGGCAGGCTTCCCAAGACCGCGTCCATCACATTCCTACTGACGCACTCTCCACCCTGACCACAGGGCACGAACGTTGGGGCGGCTGGAGGCAACAGTGCCCCACTGTCCGACTCCAAGGGGAAGGACTCGCCATCGGGGCGAGGTACAACCCCAAGAGCCTCGGCGGTTGGAGCGACACAGCAACCGGGGTCACGCGCATCCACGAGGAGGCACACCTCAAGTGCATTGTCCTGCTCAACGGATGACGTCAGGCGGCCAGGTCCGCCCTCTTCAAAGCAGGGACATGCCTCCGGCGCATCGTCCTGCTCGGAGCCGGACGTAAAGCAACCGACGTCCCCCTCCGCGATGCCGGGTTGTGCCCGCAGCATCTCGTCCTGCGCGATGGCTGGCCCAGGGCGACCGACGTCACCCTCCTCGATGCCGAGGTGTGTCCCCAAAGCGTCGTTCTGATGAGTGACTGGTGCACCCTCGTGGGCGCATGGGGCCTCGGGGGACGCAGGTTCCTGGGGCGCGGGGGCGAATGCGTTCAGCACGCGCTCATCGCGCGCCTTCAGCAGCGCTGGCAGCTCATGCTGAAGTGCCTGCACGTCGCGCTCGTTCAGAATCGCCATCGCGCGGAAGGCCCACTCGCGCAGCGCCTCTCCGCCCATGAGCGGCAGCAGTTGGGCGGCTCCTCCCAGGAATGCCCGCTGCAGAGACTGAACGAGGAGCACGTGCCCCGGACGCGCCGCCACCCGCGCCGCATGCCGCAGCAACTCGAACTCCGCCTGCGCGCAGGTTTCCCCCGACTCCCAGCGCGCCGCGTCCTGGAGCTGGTAGCACGTGCTCCCCAGCCGGTCCAGGTCGAGGTCCGAGGCCCTCGCGCAGCAGTCGGCCAGCAGCTCCACCA
>NZ_RAWF01000397.1:0-5642 GCF_003612075.1 Corallococcus sp. CA041A | reverse complement strand
CTCCTCATGACCGTGGGCGGGGTGCTGTCCATCCTGGGGACCAACAGCAACACCGTGCTCGCCGGGCCGCGCTACCTGTACGCGCTGGCCCAGGACGGCTTTGGCCCCGCCGCGCTCGCCACGCTCCATCCGCGCTACCGCACGCCGACGGTCGCCATCCTCACGCAGACGGCCATCGCCCTGCCCCTGGCGTTCTCCGGCTCGTTCGAGGTGCTCGCCACGCTCTCCGTGGTGGCCCGGCTCGCCACGTACTTCGGCACGGCCCTGGCGGTGCCCGTGCTGCGCCGCAAGCTCCAGGCGCCCCCGAACGCGTTCCGCATCCCGGGTGGGCCCGTGATTCCCCTCGCCGCCGCAGCACTGTGCGTCGTCTTCGCGCTGAGTGCGGAGCGAGAGAACCTCGTCGCCGGGGCCATCGCGCTCGCGGTGGGCTTCGTGCTCTACCGGTTCCAGCGAAAGCCGGACGGAAAGGCGGCGCTCGGATAGCGCGGGATGTCGCTGAAGCCCCCTCATCAGGGCCTTTGCCTTCAGCAGCTGACAGCCCCAAGCCCCCCGGCCCATTCGCCGCGTTCGCGGAAATGAAGGGCGCTACGGCTTGCGCTTCGGGGGAGGGACGGCGGCGGCGGCTTCGCGCAACTTGTCCTTCTTGCTCTTGCGCCGGCCCTTCACGCCGCCGTTCGGATCCAGCGGCGGTGCGGCGGACACGGCCGTCTGCGTCGGCTCAAAGCCCGCCACCTGCTCTCGCGCGACGGACAGGTTGTTGCGCTTCTCGATGAGGCGGAAGTGGGCTTCGGTGTCCGCGCTGACGAAGCTGATCGCCACGCCCTGGTCGCCCGCACGCCCCGTGCGGCCGATGCGGTGCACGTAGTCCACGGTCGAACGCGGCAGGTCGTAGTTCACGACCGCGGGCAGGCCCGCGATGTCCAGGCCGCGCGCGGCGACGTCGGTGGCGACGAGGACGCGCACGCGCTTCGCCTTGAAGTCCGCGAGCGCCTGCGTACGGGCCCCTTGGCTGAGGTCTCCGTGCAGCGACGTCGCGGGGATGCCGGCGCGGTTGAGCTTCAGCGCGACATGGTCCGCCGCGTAGCGGCTGGCGACGAACGTGAGGACGTGGGACCACGCGTGGGTTTCCAGCAACTGCCGAAGGAGCATCGTGCGCCGGGGCGCATCCACCTGGATGGCCCGCTGGAGGATTTGGTCCGCGGAGGGCAACTCGCCGTCATCGACGTCGATGCGCGTGGGCTCGTGCAGCAGTCGCTCCGCGAACGTACGCACGGCGGGCGGGAACGTGGCGGAGAACAGCAGGTTCTGGCGGCGCGCGGGCAGGAGCGTGAGCAGGCGGTTGAGCTCGTCAGCGAAGCCCAGGGAGAACAGCCGGTCGGCCTCGTCGAGCACCAGCGTCTCCACCTCCCCCAGCCGGAGCGCGTTCTGCTCCACGAGGTCCAGCGCGCGGCCCGGTGTGGCCACGACGACGTCCGCGCCGCCCCGGAGCGCCAGCATCTGCGGGTTCGCGGAGACGCCGCCGACCGCGAGACAGGTCTTCAGCGGCTTCTTCAGGTGACGGCCATACCGCTGGAGGGAGTCGACGATCTGGGCGGCGAGCTCCCGCGTGGGGACCAGGATGAAGGCCCGCACCGGCCGGACCGTCCCACCCGGCCGGGCGCGCAAGGCCTCCAGGAGGGGCAGCAGGAACGCCGCGGTCTTCCCCGAGCCCGTCTTCGCCGAAGCCTGGACGTCGCCGCCGCGCAGCACCACGGGGATGGCCGCGCGCTGCACCGGCGTGGGTTCGTCGTATCCAAGTTCGGCCACGGCGCGGACGAGCGCGTCCGACAGGCCAAGTGAAGCGAAGGTCATGGGAAGAGAACCCTGGGTAGCACGACGCGTCGAACCCTATCCTACCTGGCGCGGGGGGCGGCGGCTTCACGCGCGGCGGGGCCACGATGGCCTTGGGTGGCGTGATCCATCAGAGGTTGCTTTCCTCGGTGTCCGGATCCAGGCGCACGAGGTACGGCGGGACGGTCCACTTCAGGGCCTGGTCCAGGTTGCCCGCCCTTGCGCTTCCGAGGAGCAGGATGGGGGCGAGCCCCATTCCCGTGATGAAGTCCCCGGTGCCGTCGGTGCGCCGTCGGTACTCGGCGATGGCGTCCTTGAGGTGGGTGGTGCCACCGCGCGAGGCGATCAACGCGTTCAACATGCCCGCGGCGTTCACGCCCTTGGTCACCGCCGCCCTCAGCGCATCCCTGTACTCGTCGTACTCCTCTTGCGTGAGCACGCTCTGCTGACGGATCCGCTTGAGGTAGCGGAGCTTCGGAATCAACGCGTCGCGCTGGTCACGCAGCAGGCTGCCCATGAGCGGGACCTGTCCGGCCGGGTCGTTGTGGAAATACTGCTGCGTCAGGTCCATGTCGCCCAGCGAGATGTCGACATCCATGTGGATGCCCCCGACGAAGTAGAGATAGAGCAGTCGCGCCAGGTCCGAGAAGTATTTGACGTCATCCCAGATGCCAGCCAGCGCGGATTTGCCGGCCCGGCTCGCCAGCTCCGTCAACCAGCCACCGCTGTCGAGCCGCTCGATGGCGAGGACCCGAAAGCCCGCCTGCTCCAGCCTGCGCCGTTGGGTGGCGCGCAGGGGCCGCTTGTCCTGGGGCGCTTGAGGGCGCTTGGAGAAGATGAAGACGCCCTTCGTCTTCGCGATCGCCCCTTCGAGGTGCGAGTCCAGCACCCGCTCGACCTCGTCGGAATACCAGAGGTGACACGTCCAGCCCGCCCGCTTCGCCCGGATCCCATCGGCGATCAGCTCTTCGACCACCGCGGGACTCATGGGTCCGCCGGTCCAGAAACGATGGATGTTCTTCGGGATGGCGTGCGTCGTCCCCATCGGGGAGCCGAGGATCCCCGAGATGATCAGCGCCTCCTGGGCCTGACTGGGATGCAGGTGCACCTGCCCGGTGGTCGAAGCACGGGGCATGGCGAAGAGGCCTCGAGGGACCTCCAACAAGGGCGCGGGCGTGAGGCTCGCGGACGGGCGGGACCTCCGGATATCGAACAGCCGAACGGGAGTCTCACCCACGCTCGGCCCCTGGGGACCGTGCTCCGCGCAGATGCCGAGCGAGCAGAAACGACACGTGTCGCGAACCCACTCACCGATCAGCGCTCCACTTCGATGCGCCGGGTCGTGGCAGATCCCCAGATCACAGAATGCACACATGGCCTGCGTCCTCGAAGGGTGAACGAGCGTCGAAAGCGCGCAGTCTGTCCGCAGGCACGTGTCACGGGAATGGGTGCACCGAGACCTCCTGCCCCTGCCTCCGTTTTGACACGGGCACGGCAGGCGGCCGGTGGAGCACCCTGCCCGTGCGCTGTCGCCCGCGCGTCCCGTGCCCATGCATTGAGCACGGTCATGCCTCCCCCTCCCTTGCCTCCGAACCTCGAGTCGCGCCGTCCCCAGATGTTCCCCGTCCTGGACGCCCGGGACATCGAGCGCATGCAGCGCTTCGGTGAGGTCCGGCACTTTCGTGATGGGGAGTGCCTCTTCGCGGCCGGGCAACCGAGCCCTGGGATGCTCGTGCTCGCCCAGGGCCGGGTGGCCCTCTCCCGGCGTGATGGCCTGGGACACTCGATTCCCATCGTGGAGGAGGGCCCGGGCCAGTTCCTCGGTGAAGTGGCCCAGCTCTCCGGACGCCCCTCGCTTGTCGACGCTCACGCGGTAGGGGAAGTAGAGGCGCTGGTCATCCCCCCGCACCGGCTGCGTGCGCTGCTCGTGGCGGAGGCGGACCTCGGCGAGCGCATCATGCGCGCCCTCATCCTGCGCCGCGTGGGCCTGCTCGAGACAGGCGCCGGTGGGCCCGTCCTGGTGGGCCCTCCCGAGGGCGCGGGCAGGGTTCGCCTGGAGGGCTTCCTCTCGCGCAATGGCCACCCGTATCTCGCGATGGATCCGGCGCGGGGCGCGGAGGCGGCTTCGCTGTTCGAGCGCTACTCGCCAAACGCGGAGGAACTCCCGCTCGTGGTGTGTCCGGATGGCTCGGTCCTGAAGAATCCCTCCGAGAGCACCCTTGCCCGAGCGCTCGGCCTGCTGCCGGAGGGGGCCTTCGAGACGCACTATGACGTCGCCGTGGTGGGCGCGGGGCCCGCGGGGCTCGCCACCGCTGTGTACGCGGCCTCCGAGGGGCTGCGAGTGCTCGTCCTGGATCAGCGGGCCTTCGGAGGGCAGGCGGGCGCGAGCGCGCGCATCGAAAACTATCTGGGGTTCCCCACGGGCATCACCGGCCAGGCGCTCACCGCGCGCGCCTACGTGCAGGCGCAGAAGTTCGGCGTGGAGATGGCCATCCCAGCAGAGGTCGCCTCCCTGCGCTGCGCCGCCCCTGGCGCGCCGCTCACGCTCGCTCTGACCGACGGGCGCAAGGTGCGCACGCGGACCGTGGTGGTTGCCAGTGGCGCGCGCTACCGCCGTCCCGCGCTCGCGAACCTCGGCCAGTTCGAGGGCCGTGGGGTCTTCTACTGGGCCAGCCCCATCGAGGCGCGCATGTGCGCCGACGAGGAGGTCATGCTCGTCGGCGGTGGCAACTCCGCGGGCCAGGCGGCCGTGTTCCTCGCGGGCCACGCGCGTCGGGTCCGCGTGCTCGTGCGTGGCCGGGAGCTCGCGGCGAGCATGTCCAGCTACCTCGTCGAGCGCCTGGCCGCGTCCCCTCGCATCGAGCTGGTGATGGAGACGGAGGTGGTGGAGCTGGCGGGCTCGGACGAGCGCGGCCTGCGGCGCGTGCGCTGGCGGCACCGACCCAGCGGGCGAGAGGAAGCGGACGACGTGCGTCACCTCTTCCTCTTCATCGGGGCGGATCCGGCCACGGAGTGGCTCACGGGCTGCGGTGTGGCACTGGACGCGAAGGGATTCGTGTGCACGGGCGCGGTGCTCGGCGAGGAGCCGCTCCAGGCGGAAGCCTGGGAGGCCGCCGGGCGGGCGCCGTTGGGCTTCGAGACGAGCCTGCCAGGAGTGTTCGCCATCGGCGATGCGCGCTCGGACTCCGTCAAGCGGGTGGGCGCGGCGATTGGAGAGGGTGCGGCCGTGGTGGCGCAGCTGCATGCCTGCCTGGCCTCCGCCGCCACGCGCGTTGCGACAGCCCCCCTCACATCCCCATGTTCGACACCATGAGGCCATCGGTCGGAGGCCCCAACACGGAGCGCGAGCCATGAAGAAGGCATGTCCCCACCTGGAAGACACCCAGCAGCACCGGACGGCTCCCGTCCACCCCAGCGGCCACGGATGCATGGAGTGCCTGAAGGACGGAGGGGACTGGGTCCATCTCCGGATGTGCCTGACCTGTGGGCACGTGGGCTGCTGCGACGACTCGCCGTCACGCCACGCGACCCAGCACTTCCACGCCAGCGCCCACCCGGTCATCAAATCGTTCGAGCCTGGAGAGAACTGGGCCTGGTGCTTCGTGGACGAGCAGTTCCTCGACCGGATCCCCACCTTCCCAGGCGAGTCACCGCCGGTGCACTACTCAGCCCCCATGAGCGCGCCCTAGGGGGTGTCCCTAATTAAGCCAAAGCATCATGCAGGCCAGGTGGAGGACCGCCAGGTAGTTGGTGGCGGTCTTCTCGTAGCGGGTGGCCACGGCGCGGAAGCGCTTGAGGCGGTGGAACATGCA
>NZ_RAWF01000396.1:0-5682 GCF_003612075.1 Corallococcus sp. CA041A | reverse complement strand
ACAAGCCCGCAAAGACAAAGCCCCTGGCGCCTTGCGGCACCAGGGGCTTTCAAAAAGAATCCGGCAGCGACCTACTCTCCCACGCGGTTTCCCGCGGAGTACCATCGGCTCTGGAGGGCTTAACTTCCGTGTTCGGGATGGGAACGGGTGTGACCCCTCCGACATTGCCACCGGAAAAACGAATGACGGTGCATACGAAGGGTAAGTTGCAAGCTTCTGCTTGAGTGAAGCCTCTTCGAGAAGTCGAAGAAGCAATTGAAACAGCTGCCTTCCGGGCGGACGCGCTAGTGGCGTCCTGGCCTCGGCCTTGGCCCCGAGTCCCTTACTCCCCTTGAGGGGGCATGCAAGAGAATGGGGGAAGTAAGCCTCTCGACTTATTAGTACTGGTTAGCTTAACGCGTTACCGCGCTTACACACCCAGCCTATCAACGTGGTAGTCTTCCACGAGTCTTC
The DNA here is from genome assembly GCF_003612075.1 of Corallococcus sp. CA041A. NCBI lineage: Bacteria > Pseudomonadati > Myxococcota > Myxococcia > Myxococcales > Myxococcaceae > Corallococcus > Corallococcus sp. CA041A. Next base: position 5,229 of record NZ_RAWF01000396.1, on the reverse strand, counting down.
AGGGGCTTGCGCCCGGGATACCTGGTCTTGAGGTCGGTTTCCCGCTTAGATGCTTTCAGCGGTTATCCAATCGGCACATGGCTACCCAGCGATGCCTCTGGCGAGACAACTGGTACACCAGCGGTGCCTCCAACCCGGTCCTCTCGTACTAAGGTCAGAGCCTCTCAAGTATCCTACGCCCACAGCAGATAGGGACCAAACTGTCTCACGACGTTTTGAACCCAGCTCGCGTACCGCTTTAATTGGCGAACAGCCAAACCCTTGGGACCTGCTCCAGCCCCAGGATGCGATGAGCCGACATCGAGGTGCCAAACCTCCCCGTCGATGTGAACTCTTGGGGGAGATAAGCCTGTTATCCCCGGAGTACCTTTTATCCGTTGAGCGATGGCCCTTCCATTCAGGACCACCGGATCACTATGACCTGCTTTCGCACCTGCTCGACCTGTCGGTCTCGCAGTCAAGCTCCCTTATGCCATTGCACTCGACGCCCGGTTTCCAATCGGGCTGAGGGAACCATCGCGCGCCTCCGTTACTTTTTGGGAGGCGACCGCCCCAGTCAAACTACCCACCAGACAGTGTCCCAGTCCCGGCTTACGAGACGTGGTTAGACACCAGAAATCAGCAGGGTGGTATTTCACCGTTGCCTCCACCGAACCTAGCGGCCCGGCTTCAAAGGCTCCCACCTATCCTACACAGCCAATCCCTAGTGTCACTGTCAAGTTGTAGTAAAGGTTCACGGGGTCTTTCCGTCTTGCTGCGGGTAAACTGCATCGGCACAGCTATTTCAATTTCGCTGAGTCCCTCTCCGAGACAGTGCGGAAGTCGTTACTCCATTCGTGCAGGTCGGAACTTACCCGACAAGGAATTTCGCTACCTTAGGACCGTTATAGTTACGGCCGCCGTTTACTGGGGCTTCGGATCATCGCTTCGCCTTGCGGCTGACGAATCCCCTTAACCTTCCAGCACCGGGCAGGAGTCAGACCCTATACGTCGGCTTGTCGCCTTCGCAGAGTCCTGTGTTTTTGGTAAACAGTCGCTACCGCCATTTCTCTGCAACCTCTCTCGGCTTCGGCTGTACGCCTACACCTACCAGAGGCCCACCTTCTTCCGAAGTTACGGTGGAAATTTGCCTAGTTCCTTGGAGGAGAGTTCTCTCAAGCGCCTTAGGATTTTCTCCTCACCCACCTGTGTCGGTTTGCGGTACGGACACCCTGCAGACTCCCTGCGGGACTTTTCTTGGAAGCCGAGCATCAGCGACTTACCCCTTGCGGGGCGCCATGGGGTCTCGGGGATGACTGCCGCGCCTTTATTCGTACGCGACACCCCTACGCCTTTAGACTGACACAACCACCGGTCAGCTCGCCTAGCTTTCTCCGTCCTCCCTCAGTTCAACGTCTGCAAGATGGCGCAGGAATATTAACCTGCTTGCCATCACCTACGCCTTTCGGCCTCGGCTTAGGACCCGGCTAACCCTGGGAAGATTAACTTGACCCAGGAAACCTTGGGTTTACGGCGAGGGGGTTTCTCACCCCCTTTATCGCTACTCATTTCGGCATCAGCACTCCCAGTCGCTCCAGCGGCCTTTTCAGTCCACCTTCGCTGCAACTGGGACGCTCCCCTACCGCCATACGCGCCTGACGCGCATGACCCGAAGCTTCGGCACTAGTCTTGAGCCCCGTTACATTTTCGGCGCGGCCTGTCTTGACCAGTGAGCTATTACGCTTTCTTTAAAGGATGGCTGCTTCTAAGCCAACCTCCTGGTTGTCAATGACCTGCCACATCCTTTCTAGTGTTCACTTAGACTAGATTTGGGGGCCTTAGCTGTCGGTCTGGGTTATTCCCCTCTTGCCAATGGACGTTATCACCCACTGACTGCGTCCCGGGATAACAATTGCCGGCATTCGGAGTTTGATACGGTTTGGTAATCTGGTGAGACCCCTAGCCGTTTCAGTGCTCTACCTCCGGCATTGAATTGCCCGAGCCGATACCTAAATATCTTTCGGGGAGAACCAGCTATCACGGAGTTTGATTGGCCTTTCACCCCTACACACAGCTCATCCCAGAAATTTTCAACTTTCATGAGTTCGGTCCTCCATGCGGTGTTACCCGCACTTCAACCTGGCCATGTGTAGATCACCCCGCTTCGGGTTATAATACACGCAACTTAGCGCCCTATTCGGACTCGCTTTCGCTCCGGCTCCACCTATCGGCTTAGCCTCGCTACGTATATTAAGTCGCCGAATCATGATGCAAAAGGTACGCTCTCGCACTGGCTTGCGCCGTAGTGCTCGAACTGCTTGTAGACATGCGGTTTCAGGTTCTTTTGACTCCCCTCACCGGGGTTCTTTTCACCTTTCCCTCGCGGTACTTGTTCACTATCGGTCGCCAAGGAGTATTTAGGCTTACCGGATGGTCCCGGCAGATTCAGACAGGATTGCACGTGTCCCGTCTTACTTGGGTAACCCGCTCAGCTCCAGTTGGCTTTCGTGTACGCGACTATCACGCTCTTTGGTGCGTCTTTCCAGGACGCTTCCACTAGCCCTCCAGAGTCCTACCGCGGACCCGCTACCCCACCGCCATTTGCATGACGTTGGTTTGGCCTCTTCCCATTTCGCTCGCCACTACTTTGGGAATCACTCATTGTTTTCTCTTCCTCAGGGTACTGAGATGTTTCACTTCCCCTGGTTTGCTCTGCAAACCTATGAATTCAGCTTGCAGTAACGCAGCTATTCGCCGCGCTGGGTTTCCCCATTCGGACATCTCCGGATCAACGTTTGGTTGGCAACTCCCCGAAGCTTTTCGCAGCCACCCACGTCCTTCATCGCCTCTTGGCACCTAGGCATCCACCGCACGCCCTTAGTAGCTTACTTGCCCTAATCTCTTGTCTAATGCCCGCCTCCCGGCGGATTTTCGAAACTCGGAGACCAAGGCCCAGACCTCTGCTCTTCGCTAGCAGGCCCGGAAGACATTCTTTATTGCTGTTCTCATTGCTTCTTCTTCTTGTGTGGGAGACTTCGCTTTTGCCCCACCCGGCTGCCTCGCGGCGCCTGGTGAGACTCATTTCGAAGTCGGCACTTCTGTTGAGAACTTCACTCAGCAGAAATTGCAACTTACCCTTCGTATGCACTTGTCAAAGAACGTCCCTGCGACTTCCAGGAAACTTGTGGAGCTGATCGGGTTCGAACCGACGACATCCAGCTTGCAAAGCTGGCGCTCTCCCAGCTGAGCTACAGCCCCGACTCTCGCGTCAGCACCAGTCACCCTTTTGCTTCCCTCCAGTGAGGGAGAAGAGTGGTGGGCCTAGGTGGACTTGAACCACCGACCTCGCGCTTATCAGGCGCGCGCTCTAGCCAGCTGAGCTATAGGCCCAGGGGGGCTAAAGCGTCGGCGAACCCTACAGCGTCCTTCATTCTCAAAGAGCCGAGTCAACTTCACTCGGTCCTTCAAAACCAAACAGCAAGCCCGAAGTTCATAATGGATTGTTAATCGGAAACATTGACCTAGAGATGACCTGACAGCCCGAAGGCTGCTGGTGTTGCCTACTCGCCCGAAGGCTGAGTCCAACACCCGGTCTCCTTAGAAAGGAGGTGATCCAGCCGCAGGTTCCCCTACGGCTACCTTGTTACGACTTCACCCCAGTTACCGAGCACTCCTTGGGCATCTCTTGGTGAGATGACTTCTGGAGCAATCGACTCCCATGGTGTGACGGGCGGTGTGTACAAGGCCCGGGAACGTATTCACCGCAGCGTGCTGATCTGCGATTACTAGCGATTCCGCCTTCATGGAGTCGAGTTGCAGACTCCAATCTGAACTGAGACCGGTTTTCTGCGATTAGCTCCCCCTCGCGGGTTTGCAGCGCTCTGTACCGGCCATTGTAGCACGTGTGTAGCCCTGGTCATAAAGGCCATGAGGACTTGACGTCATCCCCACCTTCCTCCGGTTTAACACCGGCAGTCCCTCTAGAGATCCACTTGCGTGGCAACTAAAGGCGAGGGTTGCGCTCGTTGCGGGACTTAACCCAACATCTCACGACACGAGCTGACGACAGCCATGCAGCACCTGTCTCTCGGTTCCCTTGCGGGCACTCCCTCATCTCTGAAGGATTCCGAGGATGTCAAGACCAGGTAAGGTTCTGCGCGTTGCGTCGAATTAAACCACATGCTCCACCGCTTGTGCGGGCCCCCGTCAATTCCTTTGAGTTTTAGTCTTGCGACCGTACTTCCCAGGCGGAGAACTTAATGCGTTAGCTACGGCACCGCGGGGGTCAACTCCCACGACACCTAGTTCTCATCGTTTACGGCGTGGACTACCAGGGTATCTAATCCTGTTTGCTACCCACGCTTTCGCGTCTCAGCGTCAGTTACCGTCCAGGTGGCCGCCTTCGCCACCGGTGTTCCTCCCCATATCTACGAATTTCACCTCTACTTGGGGAATTCCGCCACCCTCTCCGGCACTCAAGCTCTGCAGTTTCGGGCGCACTTCCTCAGTTGAGCTGAGGGCTTTCACACCCGACTTGCAAAGCCGCCTACACGCGCTTTACGCCCAATAATTCCGAACAACGCTTGCACCCTCTGTATTACCGCGGCTGCTGGCACAGAGTTAGCCGGTGCTTCTTCTCCCGGTACCGTCAAGGCAAAGCGTATTAGGCTTTACGGTTTCGTCCCGGTCGAAAGTGCTTTACAATCCAAAGACCTTCATCACACACGCGGCGTTGCTGCGTCAGGCTTTCGCCCATTGCGCAAAATTCCCCACTGCTGCCTCCCGTAGGAGTCTGGACCGTGTCTCAGTTCCAGTGTGGCTGATCGTCCTCTCAGACCAGCTACCCGTCGTTGCCTTGGTGGGCCATTACCCCGCCAACTAGCTGATGGGCCGCGGACTCATCTGGTTGTGATAGCTTGTATACAGAGGCCACCTTTTCCCTCAGTCTCCGAAGAAACCGTGGGCTTATCCGGTATTAGCCAATCTTTCGACTGGTTATCCCAGGCATCCAGGCAGATTATCCACGTGTTACGCACCCGTGCGCCGCTCTACTAAGGGTTGCCCCTATTCGCGCTCGACTTGCATGTGTTAGGCACGCCGCCAGCGTTCGTTCTGAGCCAGGATCAAACTCTCCAATTGTATTCTTGGTTTGCTTGAACCGGCGTTCCCCGAGACCCGGCTAAGGAGTCTCGGCTCGCTGATTCGTCGGCACTTCCCTCTCGCTGCGCTTTTCAGCGCTGCTCTTGAGGT
>NZ_RAWF01000395.1:0-5706 GCF_003612075.1 Corallococcus sp. CA041A | reverse complement strand
AGCAGCCCTGTCAGGAGGCGCCGCTGCCCGGCAGTTAGCCGCACGCCCTGCTGGGGCCTCTTCCGGCGCACGCTGCTCATTACCAACGCAGCGTACCCCTGAACGGAATTACTCCGGTTGGCTTAGAGCAGGTCGTCCTTCCAGGGACCCAACACCTGCACCGTGCCCGCGGCATCCCGGGCCCAGAGCGAGGAGTCGTACATCGCCTCCGCCTCCGCGGACGGCAGGGTGAAGCTGCCCGCGGTCACCGCGCGCACCGCGTAGACGAGCTTCTTCGTCTCATGGGCCTGCAGCGCGCCGAACGCCTCCATGCGGTCATCGCGCACGTTCACGTAGTCGGCGGCCCAGAGCGAATCCGCGTCCACCCAGTCCACGCTGCCGCCGCGCCCCAGGCGGGCGTTTTCGATCTCCCAGCCCGCCGGCAGCCGGTCCACCAGCGCGATGTTCTGCACGCGCTCGCCCCGGGTGTTGGTCACCTCCAGCTCCACGTAGATGAGGTCCGCCAGCTTCACCGGCTGCGCCTTCATGTCCAGCGCGGTGCCGTCCAGCGAGCGCCAGGTACGCTTGAGCGCCAGCCCCTCTCCCCCCACCTTCACCTCGGGCGTGGTGCGCACGCCCTCGCTGTTGAGGATGAGGTACACGCTGCCGCTGCCCTTCTCCTTCAGGTCCAGCGACACGCTGGCGCGCTCACTGGCGCGAGCCAGGGACCACGTGCGATCCGACACGCGCGAGTCCTTCTCCGCGACGGGCGTCACCGTCTTGCCCGCCACCGTGAGCGTGGGCGGCGAGAAGCTGGTCGCGGTGCCCTGCAGCCGCTTGCCCAGGCCGGTGATGCCCCAGACCAGCTCCTGCGTGGAGTAGTACGCCGACGTGCGGGACGACAGCGCCGTCGCCACCATGCGCGCCAGGGGCTCCCCTTCCGGCGCGTCGCCGAAGAGGTCCTGGAAGGTGCTGAGCATCATCCCGCGACGGCGCCGGTCCGAGTAGAACGACCAGTTGTTGCGACGGTCATCGGTGACGGTGGACACGTCCGGGTTGCGCAGCTCCTTCTCGTAGCGGCGGTCGCCGGACAGCCACAGCGCGGCCTTGAGCAGGTACAGGTCCTCCTGCTCTTCGCCGCCGAGCGCGGCCTTCTTCGCCGCCGTCTCCAGCGCGCTCACCATCGCCTGCGCCCGCGCCTTGCGCCCCTTGCCCGCCACCGCGAGCACGTAGTGCATGTACGCCTCCGAGTGCTGGCCGTAGTGGTCGTCCTGCCCCACGCGGCCCTCCTTCCGGGTCAGTTCGTCACCCATCCACGCGAGCGCGCTGTCCACTCGGTCGTCCGGCACCGGGTACTTCAGCTTGCGCGCGTCCAGCAGCATGTGCGTCGCGTAGGCCGTGCCCCAGGCCATCGGCTCCGTCTGGCCCGGCCAGTACGCGAAGCCACCCGAGGCCGTCTGCATGGACAGCACCCGGTTGATGCCCGACTGGACCATGTCCTCCACCTTCGCCGTGGAGACCAGCGTCGGATCCACACGCTCCACCAGCTGGCTCACGAACAGCAGCGGGCGGGTGGAGGACGTCGTCTGCTCGATGCAGCCGTACGGGTAGCGCACGAGATACGAGAGGTGCTGGAGCGACTTCGCGTACGGATTGTTCGTCACCCAGACGTTGGTGCGCTCCGTGGTGGGCACCCAGCCAGCGAGCAGCGCCTTCAGGTCCGTGGTGCCCTCCGCGAGCTCCACCTGCTGGATCTTGCGCTCACGGGGACCGGCGGGAGACAGCGGCACGTCCAGCTGCTCGCGTGACGTGTAGCCACCGCCCTCTACCGTCACCACCAGCCGCGCCGCGCCCACCGACTGCACAGCGCGGCCCTGGAACACGAAGGTGCGGGACTTGCCGTCCTCCAGCTTCGCGCGGCCCTCGCTCTTGCCCTTGAGCTCCAGCGGCGAGCCCACGCCCTCCGGCATCGCGAGCCCCGGCACCGCCAGCGCCTCCGCGGACAGCGACACCTTCACGTCCTGCGCCTTGCCGGACAGGTTGGTGACGAAGACGGGGATTTGGATCTCGTCGTTCTGGGTGAGGAAGCGCGGCAGCGTCGTCTGGAGCACCAGCGGGTCGCGCACCAGCACCTGCGCGCTGGCCCGGCCGATCCGCTTGGCCCCCGCCGTCACCACCATCACGCGCACCGCGCCCCGGTACTGCGGCAGCTTGAAGGGCACCTTCAGCTTGCCGTTGGCGGGAACCTCCACGACGCCGCTCCACAGGGCCACGGGCTTCACCGGCTGTACGCGGCCTTCCGCGCCACCCTCGTCACCACCGGTGGAGCTGGAGTTGCCGCCCGGCGGAACCAGGAGCGCCCAGCCCACCGTCTCGTAGGTCTGGATGCCCAGCGCGCGCCGCGTGAAGATCTCCTTCAGCGGATCCGGGCTCTGGAAACGCGTGAGGGACAGGATGCCCTCGTCCACCACCGCCACGGTGGCGAAGGTGGGGCCCTCCACGCCTTCCACCGAGACGTCCACGGTGAGCGTGTCGTTGCTGCGGACCTCCTTGGGCACCGTCAGCGCGACGGCCTGGGTGAAGTCCACCGGCTCCAGCGCGATGCTGCCCACGCCGAAGGCGCGGTCGGGCATGAACGCCTGGGCGGATTCCAGGTGCGGGTCCTTCACCAGGAACGCGCTCACGTACACGTTGGGCGCGTACTCGGACGGCGTGAACGACCAGGACACCTCGCCGGGCTCCACCTGCTTCCACGCGGTGGTGAGCACGCGGTCGGTCTCCACCGTGAAGAGCACGCGGCCCCGGTAGGGCGCCTTCATCTTCACGGTGAGGGCCTCGCCCACCCTGCCCTTGGCGGGCAGCGAGATATCCAGCGCCGTGGGCTTCAGGGGACGCGGCGTCTGGTCCACGCGCGAGCCCTCGCCCCACCAGTAGTAGCGGCCCTCGCCCTCGATGGCGAGGTCCGTCTGGGTGTTGCCCGCGCGAGCGCGCACGAGGTAGCCCGCGCCGTCGCGGCCCGGCAGCACCGTGGCGGTGAAGCGGCCGTTCTCCACCTTCACCGTCGTCTCGCCCTCACGCTGCGGGCGCAGGTAGCGCTGGTAGCGCTCGTAGCCGGATTCCTCGTCGTAGTAGTAGCCGTAGTTCTCCTCGAGCAACTGGTACTCCAGCTGCACCGTCTTCGGCGCCTTGCCGTCGGTGAAGGGCTGGCCGTTCCAGTCCACCACCACGCCGGTCAGCGTGAAGGGCGTGGCCGCCTTCACCTTCTGCGTGTTGGCCTGCAGGCCCAGGTAGTACGCCTCCGGGTGCACCGGCACGGTGGCCTCACCGATGGTGGAGCGGCCGCTGCCGGACTCGAAGACACTTGCCACCGCGGACAGCCGCGCCGCGCCCTTCATGGGGCCGGAGGCCGCCTGGGCCGGGCAGTTGAGAAGCGCATGCCCCTTGGCGTCGAGCGTGCCCTTCACCTGGCCCAGCGTCACGGGCCGGGGCAGGTTGCCGTCCTGGCGCCAGACGCCGTAGGTGTACTGGGCGTTCTGCTTGGGCTTGAAGGCCACGGACTCCAGCCGGCACGTCATCTCCACCGGGCTGCCCTCCGCGGAGCCGCCGAAGAGATACGCGGCCTCCACGCCCACCGGAATCTCCGTGCCCTGCACGTAGCCCGGCGCGGTGGTGCTGGCCGTCACCTTCATGCGCTCCGGGACGAACTCCTCCACGTTCACCGCGTAGGAGGCCAGGTCGCGGTCCGCCACCTTGAGGCGCACCCAGTAGTGGCCCGTGTCCTGGAACGCCGCGAACGCCTGGTCGAAGGCCACGAGCCCCGCCGCGTTCGTCTTCAGCGTCACCTTGCGGATTTCACGCTCGCGAGGGTCGATGACGCGGACCTCCACCGGCATGCCCACGGGCGGCGCCAGGTTGTCCTGGCCGCGCAGCACGGCGGCCACGTGCGCGGTGTCACCGGGGCGGTACACGCCGCGGTCGGACCAGATGGAAGCGCGGTACGGCTGCTCGGCGCGGTACGGCTCGCCCTGCACGTCCGAGTTGGCGATCTCCGTCTTCAGCTCGTCGTACTTGAGGTACGTCAGCTCGTCGCCCTTGCGCGCCACCAGCGCGAACGGGGCGCTGTCATCCACGCCGGGCGCGGGGACCTTCAGCTGGCAGCCCGCCTCGCCCTGCGTGGTGCAGCGGGCCACGGTCTGCCCGCTCTTCTTCACCAGCGACACCTCCACGCCGGCCAGGGGCTCCGTGCTCTCCAGGCCCAGGGCCCAGACCCACACCTCGCCGGAGTCCTTGGAGCCCACGGCGGGACCGCCGCGCTTGGCCACGAGGCTCAGGTCGGTGAGCAGGATGCGGGCGGCGGCCTTGTAGTCACCGCGCTCGGCGACGATCTCCACCAGGCCGCGCGTGTTCGCGGGCACCAGCGACGCCACGTCGATGTACGTGGTCAGCAGCGCGTCCGGCGTGGACTTGAGCGGCACCGCCTTGCGCACCAGCACGTTGCTCGTCCGCTCGTCAGCGCTCTCCGAGTAGTCGCTGCCCATCCAGAAGACGAGGTTCTCCGGCGGGATGTTGCGCACCGTGAGCGTCACCTCTTCCAGGTTGAGGTGCTGCAGGGGCAGGTTGCGCCACGCGCTGCGCGGCAGGTAGCGGCCGTTGGCGTTGAAGCGCACCTGGGACTGACGCGCGGGCACGGAGAAGCCGCGCGACCAGGCACCCATGAGCGTGCCGCCGCCCACGGAGAGCGTTCCCTCCGCGATGGAGAGCGTGTGCGGGCCGCGCTTGAAGTCACCGAAGATGCGGAAGCCGCGCCGCGACGGGGCCACGGTGAACTTCACCTTCGGCTTGAAGCGGATGGCGTCCTGGGCCACCGCGTCGCTCAGCGAGCAGCCCTTGTTGTCGTCGTTGTAGTAGTACGAGTCCCACTGCTCGTCGGTGGGGCTCGCCGGGGCGTCCGCCGCCACGTCGCGGCAGCTCACCTCGTAGAAGTGGCCGTTGGAGCCCTCCTGGAGGCTCACGTAGGTGATGTCCAGGCGCTTGCCGCCGTTCAGCAGGAGGGTGCCCGTGGCCGCGGGCGCCTGCACGGTGGAGACGCCCCCCGCCGCCGTCAGCCCCTCGCGCAGCGCGAACTGCACCGTCGCGCCGGGCTTGAGCTTCGGGTGGGTGAGCGCCACGGACAGCGAGTTGCGCGTGTCCGCGCGGGTGCTCCACTTCACGTCGCTGATGACGGCGTCACCCACGCGGAAGCTGGTGCGGGAGCGCACGGCGGCCAGGTCCACCGGGCCGGAGAAGTCCACGTTCGCCTCCACGCGGTTCTTCAGCAGGTCCATGCGCGTGGGGTAGATCTGGGCGAACTTGAAGGCGTAGGTCGTGAAGTTGTAGCGCCACTCGCGCGCGGACGAAGGCTTGATGATGCCCGCGTCGGTGTTCACCGCGTCCACGGACACCGTGTACGTCGTGCCGGCGGCGAAGCCCGTGGACGGAGTGAAGAGCAGCGACGAGGGGCCCGTCCACCGCAGGCTGCCCCCGACCTCCGGAGACACCGTGACGATGCTGCCGTCGACGCTCTCGTAGCGCGGGCGCACCGGCAGCGCGAACTCGATGACCACGCCCGTGGGCACGGCGTTCTCACTGGCCAGTTCGTGGATGACGGGCGTGAGCTTCGCGGCCTGCACCGGAGCGGGGGTGGACGGGGACGTCGCGCTGGCGGCGGGCGCCTCGGTGGACGCGGGG
>NZ_RAWF01000394.1:0-5708 GCF_003612075.1 Corallococcus sp. CA041A | reverse complement strand
GAGCGCGAGCGGCAGTCGGAGGCGGCGGGGCGGCGGGACGAGGGGCGGGCGCCGGCGTCTGGGATTGCAGCGACGAGGCGAGCAGCAGCGCAACGGGGAGCATCTGGGTTCCTTGGGATGAGGCAGGTGCGGCAGCGGACCTGCAAGGGAGCGTGAAGGGGCCGGCTCCCATTCCGGCGCGAACTTCTTAGCGCATGCGGGACACGGAGCGTCCTAGCCTTCTAGGCTCGAAACGCGGGTCGTCCCTGGACCCGGTACGTGAGGACCCGCCTTGAGGCCCACCCTGCTCGCGCTGCTGTTCGTGTGGTTGTCCTGGCCCGCCGCCGCCATGGCGGCACAGAAGGTCACCGTTCCGGTGGACGTGGGCGTGGGGCCGGCGGTGTTCGTGTTCTCCGGCCCCATCGCGGACGACCAGCTGCTGCACACGGGGCTGAAGCTGTCGGTGGACGCGGTGCTGGACAAGGAATGGCTGCGCAAGAACCAGCGCGCCATCCCGGCGCGCTACCGGAAGCAGGCGAAGCAGATGGATGAGATTCGCATCTCGCCGTCCATCTTCATTCCGGACTCGTTCATCATCTCGCCCAAGTACCGCGACACGGGGATGTACGGCGTGACGTTCAAGCCGCTGGGGCTGGGGGTGCCGCTGTCGTCCAGTCCGGTGCGCTTCAAGCTGGGCGTGGGGCTGGTGTTGACGTACGCGTACATCTTCTCCGACACGCTGCCGGACACGCACTTCCTGCGGCCCGGTGCGAGCCTGGGCGCGGACCTGGAGTTCCAGCTGGCGAAGAGCTTCCTCGTCAGCGTGGGCTGGGAGTCCACGTTCTACGTGCCGCAGGAGCTGGGTGGGCTGGGGCTGCCGGACTCGCTGGGGGACGGCATCTTCCACGTGGGGCAGGCGTACCTGCAGCTGCATTTCCGGTTCCCGTACACCACGACGCTGTAGTGCTCGCGCGCGGGCGGGGCGCGTGGCTAGCGTGCCCGGCACCATGTCACTCGTCCTCGCCACCGACGCGCAGAAGGCGCAGCGCGACGCCGTCACCCATGCCGCGTGGGGCTCGCCCCTGAGCGTGCCGCAGTACCAGGAGCGTGAAGCACGGCTGCGCGCGCACCCGTGGAGCCGCGAGGGCATGAACACGTGGCTGTGGCTGGCGGATGACGGCCGGGTGCTGGCGTCATGCGAGACCTTCCACACGGACAGCTTCCTGCGCGGCGCGGACGGACAGCTGACGCAGGGGGACAGCTACGCCATCGCCAGCGTGTACACGGAGGAGCACCTGCGCGGGCGGGGACACGCCACGCGGTTGATGGACGCCGTCGCCGCGGAGCTGGAGCAGGTGGCGCAGCGGCCGCACTCGGTGGTCCTGTTCTCCGACGTCGGGGCGCCGCTGTATCGCCGGTCCGGCTACGCGGACGTGCCCGCGTGGGACTGGCACCTGGACGCCGCCGATGCGCCGGGAGGCCGGCCCGTGGACGACGGCCTTTTGGAGACGGACGTGGCGGGGGCGCTCGCTCGGATGCGCCGGCCGGACGTTCCCTTCTTTCTATGGCCTGGCGCCTCGCAGGTGGACTGGCACCTGGAGCGGGAGCGCATCTACGCGGACCTGCTGGCGCGGCCACGGCCCCGGACGTGCGGCGCGGTGGTGGGCGAATCCACCGCGCTGTGGACGATGAACGCGCGCTACGGCGAGCTGGTGGTGCTGATGCTGGATGCGCGGGACGCCTCCGCGGCGGAGGTGCTGCTCACGGAGGCGCGCCGCGTGGCGCATCACGCGGGACTCAAGCGCGTGGTGTGGTGGGAGGAGCCCTCGACGGCGTCACTGGTCGGCGGCGTCCCCGGCGCGGTGCGGGTGCAGCGGGACGGGTCGCTGCCCATGTTGCGGCCGCTGCGCCCGGGGCTGCCTCCCGCTGCGGAGGTCCCCTTCCCTCGCGCCCTCTGGGTGTGAATCAGGCCTGAATCCAGCACGGCGGCGTCCCTCAGGCCCTCCGGGCGACGGCCGTCATCGAGGCAGGTGGCGTACTTGCAGACGAGGACGGCTCCACCGAGGACCGTGGGTTGCGCCGAGCAGCCCAGCAGGACGCCACCTTCAGGAGAGCGGTCTGGCTTCCCACCTCCGGCCAGGTGGAAACAGGGGCGGCGACCCCAACCCGGATGTGTCAGGCGGCGACAGGTCCCCTAGGATGCGCCCCATGGCCGAGAGAAGGCGCATCATCGAGGGCTCCTGGAACTGCACGTCCTGCGGCGCCAAGAACATCCCTGCCCGTCACAAGAACTGCCCCTCCTGCAACAACCCGCGGGAGCTCACCGGCAAGGAGTCCGAGTTCGACTTCGGTGACGTGGACGCGGCCTCCGGCAAGTCCACCCGCGAGGGTGTCGCCGACGAACAGGCCCTGGAGATGGCCGGCGCCGGCGAGGACTGGTTCTGCGCCTACTGCGGCGCGGCCAACCGGGGCGACGGCAAGCGCTGCCGGCAGTGCTCCGCCGAACGGGGCTCGGATGCGAAGGCCGCTCCGCTCGCGGACCTGTCCCCCAAGGCGCCACCGAAGCCCGCGCCCAAGCCCCGCCGCTTCGGCAAGGTGGCGCTCATCGTGGTGGGCATCTTGAGCTCCTGCTGCCTGGGCACCTGCGCGGTGGGCATCTGGGGCAACATGAAGCATGAGCTCAAGGGCGAGGTGGTGGCCACGAACTGGCGCCGCGCGCTGGTGCAGGAGCGCTTCGTCCCGGAGACGCGCACGGGCTGGCGGGACGAGTTGAGCAACACCTCGCCGCGCATGCCGGTGAACGGCGCGGGCGAGGTCGCGGGCGTGACGAACATCCGCGACTGCGCGTCCCGGCAGCGTGGCACCCGCCGGGTGGCGGACGGCACCCAGCGCGTGTGCCGGACGAAGACGCGCAAGGTGGCCTGCGGCACCGAGGAGAAGTGCTCCCGTCGCGACAAGGGCAACGGCTTCGCCGAAGAGGTCTGCCACGACGTGACGAAGTACTGCAACGAGTCCTACGAGGACTGCGACACGGAGACGCGCTACCGCAACGAGCCCGTCTACTCGCAGCAGTGCGCCTACGACACGTACGTGTGGAAGCCGGTGGACACGCGCGAACTCAAGGGCACGGAGGGGCCGCCGCGCTGGCCGGAGCTCGTCGCCGGGACGAACGAGCGGGTGCGGCGCGAGGAGGACTACACCGTGCTCGTGCGCTACGACGACGACGGCGTGAAGCAGCACGAGGTGAAGCCCACGCGCGAGGACGAGTTCGTCGCGTGGAAGAAGGGCCAGGGCGTCACGCTCACCGTGACGAACCTGGGCAAGGTGGAGCAGGCCGTCCGCCGCTGAAGAAGCACCGTCGAGGAGTCTCATGGAGTGCACCTGCTGTGGCGCCTGCTGCGTGGCGCCGGACATCGCCGCGCTGGACAAGCCGTTGGGGTTGCGGTGCCCGCACCTGGGCGCGGACAACCTGTGCACCGTGTACGAGCGGAGGCCCCAGGTGTGCCGGGACTACGCGGCGGACGAGGTGTGCCGCCGCATCGAGGCCCCCACGTTGGAAGAACGCGTGAACAACTACCTGGCGCTGTTCCAGCTCACCGCGGAGGCGGAGTCCGTGCGCAAGTCGGGCTGCGCCTCCATGCGGATGGCGCGCGCCATCAGGGAGCGGAAGTGAACTTCCAACCCACCGAGCCGTTCGTTCCCGCGCCGGGCGTTCGTGGCGCGCACGCGCAGACCATCTACGCGTCGCTCGTGCGCCCCACCCGCGTGCCGCCCCTGCGCCGGGAGCGGAGGGATTTGCCGGACGGGGACTTCGTCGACCTGGACACCTTCGACGGGCCGAAGGGCGCGCCGCACGTGGTGGTGCTGCACGGCCTGGAGGGGTCCTCGCAGGCGGGCTACGTCACGGAGGTGCTGCGGGGCGCGGCGAAGCGCGGCTGGGGCGCCACGGCGATCAACTTCCGCTCGTGCAGCGGGGAGCCGAACCGGCTGGCCCGGGCGTACCACTCCGGAGACACGGCGGACACGCTGCTGGTGATGGCGGACGTGCGCGAGCGCATCACCGGACCGATGCTCGCGGTGGGATTCTCGCTGGGCGCCAACGTCCTGTGCCGGCTGCTGGAGGAGACGGGAGACCAGGCGCCGGTGGTGGCCGCCACGTCCATCAGCGCGCCGTACGACCTGGACGCGTGCTGCCGCAAACTGGATGGCGGCAGCGGCTACCACTGGCTCTACCGCGAGCGGTTCCTGCGCACGCTCAAGAGCAAGGCCCGCGCGAAGTTGCAGCGGTTCCCGGGCGCGTTCGACGGGACGCGCATGGAGGCGGCGCGCACCATCCGGGGCTATGACGACGTGGTCACCGGGCCGCTGCATGGCTTCCGGGACGCGGAGCACTACTACCGGGAGGCTTCGTCGGGGCCCAGGCTCGCGGACATCCGCCGGCCCACGCTGCTGCTGAGTTCCGCGGATGATCCGATGCTGGAGGCGCCGGTGATTCCGCCCTCGGCGCGGGACAACCCGTTCCTCAGCGTGGTGCTGACCGAGCAGGGTGGCCACGTGGGCTTCGTCGCGGGCCGCGTGCACCGTCCGTACTTCTGGGCGGAGGCGCAGGCGCTCACGTTCTTCGAGCGGGTGCTCGCCAGCTGATCAGCCGAAGAAGAAGGTGAGGCCGAGTTTTCCGGACGGCTGCACCTTGCGCATCATCCACGACTGCGTCTCCACGGGAGACAGCGCGTCGCGGAAGGGCTCGTCCAGCTTCTGGAGGCTGGGGACGTCCATCTCCATGAAGCTCATGCCGCCGCGCACGAAGAAGCTGAGGCGCCGGGTGGCGTTGAACTCCAGCCCCACGTGCGTGCTGATGTACGTGTAGCCCACGCGCTCCATGGAGGAGGCGGGCAGCTGCGTGCGGTCCGCGAGCCTCCGGTTCAGCGTCTGCGTGCTCGCGGCCTGCGCGTGTCCGAACTCCCATGAGAACGAGGGAGAGACCTTGCTCTTCAGCGGGAGCAGCGTGAGTCCTGCGCGCAAGGCGCCTCGCAGACCGTTGTGCGCTCCGCCGAGGTGGATTCGCAGGTACGGCGAAGGCCGGAGGACGCCGGAGAGTCCCGCGCCTTCGGGCATGCCCGCGTCGAGCATCAGACCGAAGGGTGCCAGCCGCTCCGGATCATTGCTGATCCGCCGACGGCCTTCCATCTGCGGTGCCTGCACCTGGGGTGATTGCACCTGCGGTTTTGATTGGGCCACGGCCGTGTGAGCCGCCAGGACCACTACCGCCGCGGTGACGATGGACACCGCTCCCATGAGGATTCTCCCCGTTCCAGACATCGCGGCCACGCGCGATGAGATTTGCGAGGTACGCCGGATCCCAGGAGTACGTGCTCTCCGATGACCCGGCTGCGTGTTGCTCCCCCCGACCCGCCACTCCACTCCCGCCACACGCCCGGTGCTGACTGTCGCGTCGCCTCGATGCCGCCGTCGGCTGGATCGCGAAGCTCTCGCACCGCCACGTCTTGATTCACGGCTCTTCACTTCTCCCGTCCGGCGACCACGACCGCCTTTGCCGGACTCCCCCAAACTGCGCACTGCTCCGTCCCGCCGCCCAGCCCCGTCCTGCGACCTGCCTGCTGCCTTGCTCGACCGCGCCGCGTGCTGCCCCACGGTGCCGCGCGATGAGAGGTGATGCGCACTGCCCTGATCCGCCGTGCTGCCTGTGCTGCGTGCTGCCCCGTCCCGCC
>NZ_RAWF01000393.1:0-5712 GCF_003612075.1 Corallococcus sp. CA041A | reverse complement strand
CTGCCCGCCCTGCCCCTGGACTACGCCGACGCCGCCGACTGGCAGCGGGACACTCTGGACGGCGCCGCGCTGGAGTCGCGGCTGGACTACTGGCGGACGCAGCTCGCTGGTGCTCCCCAACTGCTGGAGCTGGCCACGGACCGGCCGCGTCCCTCGCGGCGTGGGTCCGCGGGCGCTCGGGTGCCGGTGGTGCTGGAAGCGGGCCTCGCGAAATCGGTCCGGACGCTGGCGGAGCGTGAAGGCGTCACGCCGTTCATGGTCCTGCTCGCGGCCTTCCAGACCGTGCTCGCCCGCCGCGCGGGCCAGGACGACATCAGCGTGGGCACGGCCATCGCGGGCCGTCAGCGCGCGGAGTTCCAGGGGCTCGTCGGCCTCTTCGTCAACTCGCTGGTCCTTCGCACGCGGCTGTCGGGGGCTCCTTCGTTCCGGGAGCTCCTGGCCCGCGTGCGGGAGACGGCGCTGGGCGCGTACGCGCACCAGGATGTGCCCTTCGAGCGTGTGGTCGAGGCGCTCCGGCCTCCTCGTGAACTGGGGCACACGCCGCTGTTCCAGGTGATGTTCAACCTCCAGGGCGCGCGCGTGGACGCGCCCGTCCTGCAGGGGCTCCAGTCCCGGCTCCTGGACGTGCACACCGGCACGTCCATGTTCGACCTCACGCTGTCGCTCGCGGAGTCCCCCCAGGGCTTCGAGGGCTGGCTGGAGTACTCCACGGAGCTGTTCGACGCCGGCACCGTGGCGCGGCTGGCCGGTCACTTCCGCGTGCTGCTGGACGCCGCCATCGCGGCCCCGGAGACCTCCATCCACGAGCTGCCCTGGATGACGGACGCGGAGCGCCACCAGGTGCTCACCGCGTGGAACGACACGGCCCGGGACTACCCCTCCGGCAGCACCCTCCCCGAGCAGTTCGCGCTCCAGGTCGCCCGGACTCCGGACGCCATCGCCGTGGAGGACGGGGATCTTCGCCTGACGTACGCGCAGCTGGAGGCGCGGGCCAATCCGCTCGCGCACTTCCTCCGCGCTCGGGGCGTGGGCCCGGACGTGCCGGTGGCGGTGTGCATGGAGCGCTCCGTGGACTTCGTCGTCTCGGTGCTCGCCATCCTCAAGGCGGGCGGCGCCTATGTACCGCTGGATGCGTCGTACCCCGCGCAGCGGCTGGCGTTCATGATCGAGGACGCCCGGCCCCGGATGCTGCTCACCACGCGCGCGCTGCGTGAGCGGCTGCACGTGCCGGACGCGACCCTGGCCTGCTTCTTCGTGGACGCGCTGTCGCTCGATGATCAGCCTGTCACCGCGCCGGAAGTCACCGTGGGGCCTCGCAACCTGGCCTACGTCATCTTCACCTCCGGCAGCTCCGGCCGTCCCAAGGGGGTGGCCTCCGAGCATCGTGGCGTGATGCGCCTCGTGCACGCCGAGCCCTACTCGCGCGTCGGTCAGCGCGAAACGGGCATGCTCATCGCGCCGTTGTCCTTCGACGGCTCCGTGATGGAGCTGTGGACGATGCTGCTGCATGGCGGCCGGCTGGTCATCTTCCCCGGCAAGGTCCCCGCCGGAGACATGGACACGCTCGCGCGCGTGGTGGAGCGCCACGCGGTCAGCTTCGCCCACCTGACGTCGGGGCTCTTCTCGCAGTTGGTGGAGCACCGGCTGGACATCCTCGGACGGCTGCGCGCAGTGCACGTGGCGGGCGACGTCATCTCCGCCCCGCATGTGCGCCGCGCGGTGGAGTTCCTGGGCCGGACCGTCATCAACGCCTACGGCCCCAGTGAATGCTCCGTGGCCGCCTCGTTCTTCACGGTGGAGCGGCCAGAGCAGGCGGGCGCGTCGGTGCCCATTGGCGCGCCGCTCGCGAACACCACGGCGTACGTGCTGGACGCTCGGCTCCAGCCGGTGCCGGTGGGCGTGCCGGGGGAGCTGTTCCTCGGCGGTGATGGCGTGGTCCGGGGCTACGTGTCGCGGCCGGACCTCACGGCGGAGCGCTTCGTGCCGGATACGTACGGCGCGCAGCCTGGCGCACGGCTGTACCGCACGGGCGACCGGGTCCGCTGGCGCGAGGATGGGACGCTGGACTTCCTGGGCCGCACGGACCACCAGGTGAAGGTGCGCGGCTTCCGCATCGAGCTTCCGGAAGTGGAAGCCGCCCTGCGCGAGCTGCCCGAAGTGCACGAGGCCGCGGCGGTGGTGCGCGAGGACGTCCCCGGCGACAAGCGGCTCGTCGCCTACGCGATGCCGCGCCCGGGGCAGGTGCTGGAGCCCACGCGGCTGAGAGAGGCCCTGCGCCGCAAGGTCCCCGACTACATGGTGCCGTCGCTGTTCGTGGCGCTGCCCACCCTGCCCCTGAACCCCAGCGGCAAGGTGGACCGCAAGGCCCTGCCCGCTCCGGACTCGGAGGCCACCGGCCGGCGTGAGCGCTACGTGGCGCCCGCCCATCCACTGGAGGAACGGATCGCCTCCACGTGGTCCCGCGAGCTCGGGGCCGACCGCGTGGGCACGCAGGACCACCTGTTCAACGACCTGGGCGGCACGTCGCTGTCCGTGATGCGGCTCGCCTCGCGCTTGAAGGAGACGCTGGGCCGCGAGGTGCCCGTGGTCTGGTTGTTCGAACACCCCACGGTGGAGTCGCTCGCCCAGCGGCTGGAGCAGGAGTCACAGGGAGCACCCGCGCCGTCGCCCACCGCGCCCGGCCACCGTCCGCGCGAGGCGTCGAAGCCTGGCGCCTCCGGGTCCATCGCCATCGTCGGCATGGCGGGCCGCTTCCCCGGCGCGGGAACGGTGGAGGCGTTCTGGCGGAACCTGCGCGAGGGCGTGGAGTCCATCACGCGCTTCTCCCCCGAGGAGCTGGAGCACCTGCCCTCCCTGCCGGAGGGGTTCGAGCTCTGGTACCACCCGGCGTTCGTTCCCGCCGCCGGTGTCCTGGAAGACGTGGAGGGGTTCGACCACGCGTTCTTCGACATGTCCCTGCGCGAGGCGCAGTTCACGGATCCGCAGCAGCGGCTCTTCCTCCAGACGGCGTGGGCCGCGCTGGAGGACGCGGGCGTCAATCCGGAGCGCTACCCCGGCGCCATCTCGCTGTACGCGGGCGCCGCGGCCTCTGGATACGCGGAGGCCGTGCGGCAGGCGATGCCGCTGGACGCGGCGTCCTTCTTCGAGCTGAACGGCACCGCCACCCACGAGAGCCTGCCGACGAAGGCGTCCTTCAAGCTGGGGCTCACGGGTGAGAGCACGTTGCTCTACACCGCGTGCTCCACGGGTCTGGTGGCCGTGCACCTGGCCTGTCAGAGCCTGCGGACGGGGCAGTCCGACGTGGCGCTCGCGGGGGCCTCGCGGCTGTCGCTGCCGCAGCGCACGGGCTACGTGGCGCAGGAGGGCCTCATCTTCTCACCGGACGGACACTGCCGTGCGTTCGACGCTCGGGCACAGGGGACGCTGCCCGGGAACGGCGTGGGCACGGTGGTGCTCAAGCGTCTGGAGGACGCGGTACGGGATGGGGACGCCATCTACGCCGTCATCCGGGGCTCGGCGCTCAACAACGATGGCAAGAACAAGTCCGGCTTCACCGCGCCCAGCGTGCAGGGCCAGGCAGCGGTGGTGTCCCAGGCGTTGGCCAACGCAGGCGTGGCACCGGAGGCCGTGGGCTACGTGGAGGCCCATGGCACCGCGACGCCGCTGGGGGATCCGATTGAAGTGGCGGCGCTGACCCGCGCGTACGGCCTGGGCGTGGAGCACCGGGGACGCATCGCGCTGGCGTCGCTGAAGACGAACGTGGGGCACCTGGACACGGCCGCGGGACTGGCGGGCCTGATGAAGGCCGCGCTGTCGCTGCACCACGGAGAGATTCCCCCCAGCCTCCACTTCGAGAAGCCCAACCCGCAGATCGACTTCGACGCGGGGCCGTTCTTCGTCAACACCACGTTGCGGTCGTGGCCTCGGAGCGAGACGCCTCGCTTCGCCGCGGTCAGCTCCTTTGGCATTGGTGGCACCAATGCCCACGCCATCCTCGAGGAAGCTCCCATGCGGCAGAGTGGTTCGACCACGCGTTCCCACCAGCTCGTCGTGCTGTCCGCGCGCTCGCCGGAGGCGCTGGAGGCGGCGGCGCGGCGGTTGGAGGCGACGGGCGTCGGGGACTCGGCGCTGGCGGATCTGGCGTTCACGCACGCCGTGGGTCGCAAGGCTTTCGAGTACCGCCGCGCGGTGGTGGTGACGGGCGCGGAGGACCTGGCGCGGCAGCTCCAGAAGCCGGTGACGCTGGCGAAGAGCCCGGGCAAGGCGCCGCGCGTGGCGTTCGTGTTCTCCGGGCAGGGTTCGCAGCGGCTGGCCATGGGGCGTGAGCTGGCGGAGGCGTCGCCCCTGTTCCGCGCGCACCTGGACGCGTGCCTCGCGTTGCTGGACGCGCCGCTGCGGGCGCGGGTGTCGGCGGTGCTGACGCCCGAGGCCGATGCTTCGGCGGACCTCGCGGACACGCGCGTGGCGCTGCCCGCGTTGTTCAGTGTGCAGGTGGCACTGGCTCGGATGTGGCGGGACCTGGGCGTCACGCCGTCCGCGGTGATGGGTCACAGCTTCGGTGAGTACGCGGCGGCGTGCATCGCGGGGGCGCTGTCGGTCGAGGACGGGATGCGCCTCGCGGTGGCTCGCGGGGAGCTGATGCACCGGATGCCGCCGGGCGCGATGCTCGCGGTGGCCCTGCCCGTGGAGCGCGTGCAGCCGTTGCTGTCGGGCCGGCTGTCGGTGGCGGCGGTGAACGCTCCGGACCGCTGCGTGGTGTCCGGGCCGGTGGAGGAAGTGGATCGGCTGGAGGCCGAGCTGAAGGCCCAGAAGGCCGGTGCGGTGCGCATGCCCGCGCCGCACGCGTTCCACTCCGCGGACGTGGAGCCGTTGATGCCGGAGCTGGCGCGCGTGGTGGGCGCACTTCGCTGGTCGGAGCCGACGGTGCGGTACGTGTCCAGCCTCACGGGGGCGCTGGCCAGGCCGGGAGAGCTCTCGGCGCCGGACTACTGGACGGAGCAGATGCGCCAGCCGGTGCGCTTCACCCGCGCGGTGGAGGCGCTCCAGGCGGAAGGCTGCACGGTGTTGCTGGAGGTGGGACCGGGACAGGACGTGACGCCGCTGGTGCGCGCGAACCTGGCCCGGCCCGAAGGCGGCGGATCCCCCGTCCTCGCGCTGGCGTCGCTGCGGGTGGGCGGGAAGACGACGGAGCAGATGGGCTGGCTCCAGGCCGTGGGCGAGCTGTGGACCGCGGGTGTGATTGTGGACTGGAGCGCGTTCTACGCGCACGAGCAGCGCCTGCGGCTGCACCTGCCCACGTATGCGTTCCAGACCCAGGCGGTCTGGGTGCAGCCGAGAGCACGCGCCACGACGTCTCCGTTCGCGCCTCCGGCAGGAAGTCCCGTTCGTGCGCCGCAGGTTCCGGCAGAGGCCCCGGCCGCGCCCGTGGAGCGTGCGCCTGATGTGACCTCCGACCTGGCACTGGTCACGGCGTCAGTCCGCGCTCCTCAGGCCGCCTCCGCGATGACGGCCCCTGTGTCGGTTCGCGCTCCTCCAGCCTCGTCCGCGATGACGGCTTCGAACGGCGCGATTCAGATCGAGTCCGCGACGACGGATCCGGCCGGCGTCTCACACGGGGCTCCGGTGCACGGGAGTCCTCCGGAGGCGGGTGTGTCCTCGCACGGGTCTGCCGTGTCCACGGGCGTAGCACCCGCCCCGTCCCTCGCTGAACCC
>NZ_RAWF01000392.1:0-5724 GCF_003612075.1 Corallococcus sp. CA041A | reverse complement strand
GGGCGGTGGGACACGATGGCGGGGCGGGGGGCCGTATGGATGCCCCCGCCCTGCCCGCGAGAGAACGCTCCCCGACTGTGCTAGCGCAGCCGACGGCCGGTGATGGGCAAGGCGTCGCCTCGCATGGCATCAGCGCCGCAAAGCGGCTCAAGGCAGATGCGGCTCTTGTCGTATCGGTCCGGCTCATCGCCTGTCAGGGAGACAAGGTGTTCGCGCGAATGCCCGAACCGTTGCTGGAGCAACTCCGGCCCGCGCTCGCCCAGGCCGTGGTGACGGAGGACAAGGCCCTGACGACGCCGCCCTGGGAATCCGCCCTCCTGGAAATGCAGTTCCGGGACGGTCAGGTGGTGTTCGGGCAACTGGTACGCGGGGACGTGCTGCGCATGAACGAGACACGGTGGTGCGAGGGGGAGGAAGCGCAGGGCGGCGAACTGCGGCTCGATGACGGCCCCTCCTTGTTCCCCTGGTTCAAGCAGCACCTGGGACCGGTTCAAGCAAAGGAGCACCAACTCCTGCGAGAGCCGCCTCCGTCTCCCTGAACCGGGCGCTCCAGGGCAGAGCGGGATGGATGTCTGCCTCACGGTTCCCCCCGCGCCCGGTTTGCTCCCACGGCTGCCCCCGCCTTCCACGAACGGATTTAGACTCCTGGCATGACAACCATGCCCAGCGAGAATCCGTCTCCCACGCAGCAGCTCTTCGCGGCAATCAATGGCCATTGGATCACCCAGGTCATCGGCACGGTGGCCCGCCTGGGGATCGCGGACCTGCTCACGGGAGGAGCCCGCGACAGTGACTCGCTGGCGGCGGAGCTGGGCGTCCACCCGGGCGCCTTGTTCCGGCTGATGCGAGGCGGCATCACCGCCGGCCTCTTCACGGCTGCCTCCGAGCGGACCTTTGCCCTGACACCGATGGGCGAAGGGCTGCGCTCGGACGTCCCGGACTCGCTGCGGGCGGTGGCCATCATGCAGAGCGACAAGTCCCACTGGTCGCCCTGGGGGCTCCTCTCCGAGGCGGTTCGCACGGGCAGGGCCCCGGTGCAGGCCGCGCTGGGCTGCGACATCTGGGAGCACTTCGCCCGGAATCCCGACGAGGCGGAGCACTTCGCCCAGGCCATGGGAAATCTGTCCGGCCTGGTGGGCAGCGAGCTGACGCACCATATCGACTTCGCCCCCTTCGCTCGCGTGGCGGACATTGGAGGCAGCCACGGCGATCTGCTCTCGCAGGTGCTGCGCGCCCATCCCTCCTGCCAGGGCATCCTCTTCGACCTGCCCAAGGTCGCCGAGGGCGCGAAGGCGGCGCTGGAGTCCCGGGGCCTCGCCGGCCGGGTGGACGTGGTGACCGGGAGCTTCTTCGAGCCCGGCATCCCCGCGGCCGACGCCTATCTGCTCAAACACATCCTCCATGACTGGGAGGACGACGCCTCCCTCACCATCCTGCGCCGCATCCACGAGGCAGCTCCCGCCGGGGCACGGCTCTTCGTGCTGGAGATGGTGATTCCGGACAACCGGAGTCCACACCCCAGCCACTTGATGGACCTCAACATGCTGGTGCTCGCCGACGGCCGCGAGCGCACCCGGGACGAGTTCCAGGCGCTGTTCACCGCCACGTCCTGGAAGGTGGAGCGCATCCTCCCCACCCGGAGCGGGGCCAGCATCATCGAGACGGTGAAGGCCTGAGCGTTTGAACTAGAGTCGTGGGATGACCTCACGACTCCTGCTCCTCCTCTACGTCTGTCTTCCCTTCACGGCTTTGGCCAAGGAGCCCAAGCCGCGGACCTATGACATCGTCATCGTCGGCGGCGGGAAGACCGAGGAAGAGGCCCAGGCCGCGCTCGACAAGCTGAAGCCCAAGGTGCTCTGGGTCCGCCTGTCGACCACCGGGTTCCCGGGCGTGTCGAAGTCAGATGAATATCCCGGCCTCAACAAGGGGCTGTACATCGCCGTCCTCGGCCTGTGCCCCAAGGGCGGCGACACGGACATCAAGAAGCTCATGAAGGCGGTGAAGGCACACGCGCCGGGTGCGTACTCCAAGAGCATCAAGGGCCAGTACGGCGACCCCTGCCCTCCCGACTCAGCCTTCCTGCCGCCTGACGCCGAGGAGAAGCCACTCCTGGACCGCATCGCGAAGGAGCCGGAGTCGGCGGAGGCCTTCTACGCCTACGCCGCGCACCTCAAGGAGAATGGCAGGCTGGGGGAATCCCAGGTGATGGTTGACGAGGCATTGCGGCTGAATCCGAATCACGCCGAGGCCCGGTCCCTGACGGAGGTGCTGATGGTGCTGATGACGGATTGAGCAGGGCTTTTCACCCCCTTGCGACAGGCGTGACTGGCGCTTCTTCGAGGACGAAGCCGAATTGACGCACGTCTTCCCCGACGCGCTCGTCCAGGAGGCAGTGCACGTACACCGGCCGATCCGTCACGCGCGCCGTGGAGAGGAATTCCCAGGTGATCGCCTCCGTGAACTTCACGATCAGCCGCTTCGCCACCGGACCCGACGGAGTCTCGAGCCTCAGCAGGAGCCACGCCTGGCTTCGGTCGTTATTGGAGGTGCTGACCTCCTTGATGACGGCGAGATAGCGTTGACCCTCGCGACGGACGCGTTCGTATCGGTTCTGCTCCCAGGACGGGATGCCGACGAAAAGCAGGCCTCCAATGGCCAGGAAGAGTGCGAGGACAAAGATGAACATGGCTACCAGCATCGGGGCAACCTACCCGACATGCGCACCTCCTCGCGAGTGATTGTCCACTGAACGCTCGGGCTACAAAGGCAGGAGGCGAATCCCTCTCACCCGGCGCAACGCTATACACTCCCGGGCATGGCCCTCGAGTCCCCTGCCCTGCGTGCAGTCATCCTCGGTTGTGCCCTGCTGTCGTCATCCTGCTCCGACACATCCGGGCCCCCGCCGCCTCCTCCCGAGGAACCCTGGGACGGGACCTACACGCCCCTGGTCGACCCGTCGGACTGGGTCGACCGGGGCGAGTACGCCCCCTGCGCGTTCACACCGCCTCCGGGGACCGTCGTCGACTGCGACGACCCGTCCCTCTTCGACCTGTCGAAGTGTGACACCGCCTCGCTCGCCACCTTGGAGCCGCATGGCATCTACCAGGTGGACATGCGCCACGCCTCGGGCTTCGCGGACTTCGCCGGCATCCGGGTCCCCGAGGAGGGCGGCACCGCGACCATGAACTACCTCCCGATGATGCGGAGCGCTCCGGTCACGCGGCAGCAACTCCAGGGAGGCTTCCGCTTCTCCGCGCAGTACGCCTTCCGGGACACCGTCCGGAACCTGGTCTTCGCGGGCTGCGGCATCACCGCGCCCGGGCTGGTGACGGGATGCTTCGCCCGCTGCACCGATGGCAAGGTCGCCACCTCCGGCACCTTCGAAGCCGCGCGGATGACCTGGGCGCGGGGCGAGGCTGAATCCTCGGGAGGGTTGCGACTCCTCTCCGAGACCCATGTCCAGGCGGTGCGCCCGGTGGATGTGTATGTCCACCGGGGCCACGCCTACGTCGTCTCCATTGACGACCCGCTCACGCAGGCCCCGGGAGGGCTCGCGGTGATCGACGTCCGTGACCCGAGTCACCCCGTCATCAAGAAGCAGATCACCCTCCCGGGAGACTCGTACTGGAACGCAGCCTGGGCCAAGGACGACGCGCTCTACATCGCCAGCAAGAGCTCGGGCGTCATCGTCTTCGATATCAGCCATCCTGCGGACCCGACCTTCGTGCGCAGCGTGCCCGGCCGCGGACCCATCGACGTCCACACGATGTTCGTGGATGGCAACTGGCTCTACGCCGTGTCGCCGGGTCCCGCGCCCACTGGCGAGACGCTGGTCTTCGACATCTCCACGCCGCTTCAACCCGTCCTGCTCAATCGCTTCACCGCCGCCGACACGGAGTCCGCGGTTCCCTCGGCGCATGACTCCTTCGCCTACCAGGATCGGCTCTACGTCAACCACTTCAGCGCGGGCTACGTCGTCTTCGACGTGAAGGACCCGATGAGCCCGCTGGAGCTGGGCCACTACACGTTCGAGACCGACAACAGCTTCGCGACCAGTCACGCGAGCGCGGTGGGCACCTTCGCGGGCAAGACCGTCGCATTCGAGGGAGGCGAGTACCAGGGCGCCCACCTGCGCGTGCTGGACGTCACGGACCCCACGAACATCCAGCTCATGGGTCGCTACAAGCTGCGGCCACAAACCTCCATCCACAACATGATCCTCAGGGGCACGCAGCTCTACATCGCCTGGTACCAGGAAGGGCTGCGCGTGTTGGACGTCTCCGTTCCCCCACAGCCGCGTGAGATCGCCCATTTCAACACGTTCCGTGAGTCCGACGTTCACCGGGGCGATGACCTGCTCGAAGGAGCCATTGGCATCCGCGTTCCCGGAGACGGCCACGTGTACGTCGTGGACACCTCCCGGGGACTGCTCATCTTCAACGAGCCCTGAGCTGGCGCGCTGGGGTGCGAATTGGGGATGATGCCGCCCTCTTCCGGGGGATGGTGTCGATGCGTGCCGTGCTGGTGATGTGGCTGTGGGCTTCGGTGGTTGGGGCGACGGAGCTGTCCAACGAGTTCTCGCTGGAGTCGCCCCGGTACGGGCGGTTGCTGGCCAACGTCCGGGCGCCACGCGCCGCGACTGGCGGCGGCGTCACGCTGCTGGTCTGGGGCGACGAGCGGCGTGGGGAGAACAGCGCCTTCTATGGCACCGGCCCGGAAATCTATGCCGCGCGCATCGACGCGGAAGGCAACGTGCTGGACCCGGCCGGCATCCCCCTGTGCACCGCGCCCTACGGCCAGGAAGCGCCCGCGGTGACGTGGGACGGCAAGCAGTTCCTCGTCGTGTGGCAGGACTACCGGGACAACCGCAACTACGCCATCTACGGCGCGCGGGTGAGCCCCGACGGCACCGTCACCACTCCGCCTGATGGCTTCCGCATCTCCGCCCCCATCCCGGAAATCGACGGTGAGTGGGAGGAGGCCCCGAGGGTGGCCTCGTCCGGAGGGGTGAGCCTGGTGGTGTGGCAGCGCGGGACCCGCAGCATCTACGACCACGACATCCTCGGGGCCCGCATCCGCGACGACGGCACCGTGCTGGATCCCACCCCGCGGGTGCTCGTCTCTGCGTCCGGCAATCAGGCGAACCCCACCGTCGCGGGCGGTCCGGATGGATTCCTCGTGGCCTGGGGGGATGGCCGCCACCAGGTGGGCGAGACCAGCGAGTGGGACCTCTATGCCACGCGGGTGGCGCCCTCCGGCGAGGTGCTGGACGCCGCGGGCATCCCGGTGAGCGTCGTCGCATCGAGCTACCAGGGGAGTCCCCGGGCCCTCTTTGACGGGACGAACTACCAGGTGGTGTGGAGCGATGGCCGGGACCCCTCCAGCTACGGCGACTTCTATGGGGGACGGGTGAGCCTGGCGGGTGCGCCGCTGGACGGCACCGGGGTGCGCATCACGCCCGCCAGCTACGACTACAAGCAGGGCCCGGCCATCGCCTTCGACGGGACGCAGACCTGGGTCACCTGGCGCGCCGCGACTGGCTCCTACGACGAGCGCTTCTACGGGGTGCGCTTCGGCAAGGACGGCGTGGTGAAGGATGGGCGTGACCCGGTTCCGTAGACAGGTTGGTTACGCGGCCAGCCTACTCGTTGTGGCCACTCGCTCGAACTCGATGGGGCTGAGGTAGCCCAGGGCGGAGTGGCGCCGCTTCCGGTTGTAGAATAC
>NZ_RAWF01000391.1:0-5785 GCF_003612075.1 Corallococcus sp. CA041A | reverse complement strand
GGGGGGGCGTGGGCGACGTCACGACGACGTGCGGCGTGGGCGGCTGGCCGCCCCCGCGGGGCATGCCCAGCACCAGCGCGGTGAGGGCAAGGCCACCAGCCAGGGCGAGGAACAGGACCGTACGATTCATGGCAGGGCTCCAAAGGCGTTTGAAACGCGGGCCCTGCCTTTACGAACGGGGAGCGCGAAAAGGTCTAACCCTTTCGCGCGAGGCGACTGTTCAGTGGGCTGTTCAGCCCGGACTTCAGTTGCCCTGGGCCGCCGGGACGGCGCCCGCGCAGAAGTAGGGCGAGTTGTTCTCGCCGAAGGTGCGCCGGTAGAAGGACTCGTCCGCGATCTTGATGGCGTCCAGCGTGTCCTGGTCCAGGAGCAGGGGACGGCACGTCATGCGCTCCTTGAGGCCCGGCTCCACGTCATCCACGGTGCGGGTGATCTCGCAGCCCGTCGTGGTGCCCTGCACGCACTCCTTGCTGCAGTAGCCCAGGGCGAACGCCTCCGGGTTGTCGCTGCGGGGGCTCTGGTCGTCACGGACGCAGACGAGGTCCTCGCAGTCCAGCGAACCGAAGGAGATGAAGTCCTGATCCACGGCGATGTCCTTCTCCTGGATCTCCACGAACTTGCGGCCCTGCTCCTCCCGCTCCTGGTCCGTGGCCCTGCGCACCAGTTGGCACGGCTTGCCCAGCTCGGTGGTGACGTCGCAGCCTCCCAGCATCAGGGCGGCGGACAGGAAGAGCGCGGTTCGCACGAACATCTTTCAGACCTCTAGGAAGGATGGAAACAGGGCGCGCCAAGGGGGGAGGCCGACGCCCGGAACCCGGGAACGGTAGCACACCGCTTCTTCGCGCCAACCCCTGACCCGCGGGGCGTGAGCACAGTGGAATTGTGAAGCGATACGAGAGGAATACAGAGGAGGCAGGCGCATTCTGCTGGTTGATGGTTGGGAATACGGCCGATAGGATGGTGCGGCTGATGTCATGCTGCCTTCCGGTGGCAGTACGTTCCCTCCCCCCACGGAGCGCCCGGACTTGAACCGCCCCACGCTGCTGCTTGCGCTGAGCCTGATGTGGCCCGCGCTGGCCCCCGCCCAGAACCAGCAAGGCATGGGCCTCGATCTGACCGAGGACTCCCAGGCCAAGCCACCCGAAGAGAACCCCGCGCCGCCGCCGGACGAGGAAGCCCGTCCCGCGTCGCCGCCAGCCGCCACCCCGGCGAAGGACATCCCGATCGAAGCGCTGATGCCGCTCACGGACATCACCCAGGACGACCGGGTGAAGAGCGTTCAGCGCAAGGTCTATCTGAAGAAGAACCGCCTGGAGATCTCACCGTTCGTGAGCATCTCCGTGAACGACCCGTTCTATTCGAAGTTCGGCGGCTCGTTGCGCGCGGCCTGGTACCTGTCGGACACGCTGGCCGTCTCGGCGCGTGGCTCGCTCATCCAGGTCATCCCGTCGGATGACGTCCGCACGGCGAAGCGCACCTTCAACAGCAAGATCTACGGCTCCGTGCCGAACTGGTCCGCCATGGGCGACCTGGAGTGGGCGCCGCTCTACGGCAAGGTGTCCTTCCTGAACTCCATCCTCCACTTCGACGGCTACCTGCTGGGTGGCATGGGCGTGGTGAGGACGGAGACCTCCGCGCTGCCGGACCGCGGCCTCAACCCGGCGTTCGACCTGGGCCTGGGCATGCGCTTCGTCACCAAGGACTACCTGGCCGTCAACGTGGCCCTCATCAACACCTCCTACGTGGACCAGCCCCTGGGCAGCAGCAAGGGCGCCCTCCAGAACGTCATGACCCTCAACGCGGGCATCTCCATCTTCCTGCCCCTCAAGTCGACGGGGAGGGAGTCCGAATGAAGCCCGCCTTCCGTCTGCTCCTGACCCTGTGCGCGGGCGTGCCCACGCTCGCCGCCGCCGACCAGGCGCCCGCTCCGGCCGCCGCGGCTCCGGCTCCGGCCACGCCTGCTCCGGCTCCGGCGACCCCGGCCCCCAAGACGGCCGCCAACTCCAACCCGCCCGCCGGCTCGCAGGAGGAGGAGGCCGGCGACGTGTCCGAGGTGGACAAGGACGCCCTGGGGCCTCTTCGCGAGCGCATCCGGCCGGTGTCCGGCCACATGTTCCTCAAGAAGGGCCGCTTCGAGGTCAGCCCGTCCGCGTCCATCACCATCCGCGACGCGTTCTACAAGAAGTACATCTTCGGCGGCACCGTCACCTACTTCCCCACGGAGACGCTGGGCGTAGGTCTTCGCGGTGGCTACGCGCTGAACTCCGTGGCGGGCTCCGCGCAGATCTGCACCTTCACGCCGGGCGAGGACGGGGACACCCGCGGCTGCCGCGCGCCCACCAAGGGTGAGCTGGACGGGTATGCGCCCGGCCAGATGACGCTCACGGGCGGCGTGGACGTCCAGTGGGCGCCCATCTACGGCAAGCTGTCGCTGCTGGCGGAGAAGTTCGTCCACTTCGACATGTACGGCGTCGTGGGCGCGTCCGTCGTCCAGTACAAGGGGCCGGCGGAGTCGCTGACGGATGGCACGCCCGCCGCAGGCAGCAAGTCGTACCTCACGGGCGGCGGCAACGTGGGCGTCGGCCTGCGCTTCTTCTTCAACCGGTGGATGACGCTGCGCACGGAGCTGCGCGACATCATCTACGTGGAGAAGGGCCGGGATCCCACGCCCAACTACCTCCGCAACCAGATCCTGTTCGAGCTGGGCCTGTCCTTCTTCTTCCCCTCCGGTTCCTGAGACTCATGCGCACCCACCGGTTCCTCCGCCTCGCCGTCCTCGGGCTCACGCTCGCGTACACGGCCCCCACGCTGGCCCAGTCCTTCGAAGGGCTGGACCTGGCGGGCCAGTCGAAGAAGAAGAAGAAGGGGGCCTCGTCGAAGGCTTCCTCGAAGAAGAAGACGTCCGTCAAGCGTGGCAAGGGCAAGACGACCGCCCCTGCCGAGGACGCGGACGAGTCCGCCTCCGACACCAGCGCGCCCGTGGGCAACCCCGCCACGCCGCCCGCCGCGGTGACGACGACGCCGGCGCCCACGGCCACTCCGGCCGCGCCCGCCGCGAAGCCCACGCCGCCCTCGAAGCCGGCCGGGCAGGGCAGCCCCGGCCTGGGGCTGGACCTCACGGGTGACAACGACAAGCCGCCCGCGCCCACGATGTCGTTCGACGCGGTGGACGTGTCCGGCAAGACGGCGGACCGCCAGCGCCTGGACGCGGCCATCAGCCTGTTCAAGAACGACGAGTACGAGAAGGCCGCGATGGCGTCCCACGAGCTGTTGGGGGACCCCAAGCTCCAGGGCCTGCACGTCGAGGCGCGCTACGTGCTCGCCAAGTCGCTCTACCGCATGGGGCTGTACCACTCGTCGCTGGGCGAGTTCTCCAAGATCCTCGCCGCGGGCCCGTCCACGAAGTTCTTCAAGACGAGCCTGGAGTGGCTGTTCTTCATCAGCCGCAAGACGCAGAACGAGACGGTCATCCTGGATGAGATCGCCCGGTACGCGAACTACGAGTTCCCGGAGAAGTTCCGGAACGAGTTCCGCTACCTGCTGGCGCGCTACCACTTCGTGCGTGGCCGCGCCCTGGATCAGGTGGGCCAGACGGAGAACGCGGACAAGTCCTTTGAAGAAGTGAAGCGCCTGGCGCTGACCATCCCGCGCACGGACGTGTTCTACCCGCGCGCGAAGTACCTGGAGGGCCTGGCCTTCTTCCGCAACGGCACGAACCACAAGGACGCGGCGGCCAAGCGCGGCAACACGGACGTCATGGCGTCCGTGGAGGCCATGAAGGAAGTGGTGCGCCTCACCCGTCCCATGGCGGGCCGCTCCGGCGAGCAGGCGAAGCTGGACAAGTCGCTGCGCGAGCTGGCGTTCATGCAGCTGGCCCGTACGCACTACGGCATGCAGCAGAACCGCTTCTCCATCTTCTATTTGAACAAGGTGGAGCGCGGGAACACGCAGTGGCTGGAGGCGCTCTTCGAGTCCTCCTGGGCCAACTACCGCATCGGCCAGTACGAGCAGGCGCTGGGCAACCTCATCACCCTGTCGTCGCCCTTCTTCCGCGAGGAGTACTTCCCGGAGGCGCTCATCCTCAAGGCGGTCATCTATTACGAGAACTGCCGCTACCGGGAGTCCAACCTCATCCTCCAGGACTTCGAGCGCACCTACCTGCCCGTGCACGACGAGCTGGACGGGCTGGTGAAGAAGAACATGGACGCCTCCGAGTACTACACGGTGCTCGCGGACGTGCAGAAGAAGAACAAGGACGGCCTGGAGAAGAACGGCACGGACGTGCTCCTGGAGCGCATCCTGCGGCTGGCCCTCACGGATCAGGACCTGAAGAAGACCAACGACTCCATCCTGGAGCTCGAGGGTGAGATGGACCTGTTCTCCAACAAGGGCGACACGTTCAAGTACTCGGAGCTGACCAAGCAGCTGCTGGAAGAGCTCAAGGTCCAGCGCACCAGCCTCATCTCCAAGGCCGGCATCATGGCCAAGGGCAAGCTGGAGACGGAGCTGGGCGCGCTCAAGCTGCTGCTGGCCAACGGCCTGCGCATCAAGTTCGAGACGACCACCAAGGAGAAGGAGTTCCTGGAGGAGCAGCTCAAGGCGGGCGGCCGCACGGCCATCGTCAAGAAGTACAAGTACTCCGTGGCGGTGGCGGACGATCAGCTCTACTGGCCCTACGAGGGCGAGTACTGGCGTGACGAGCTGGGCACGTACCAGTACACGATGACCAAGGGCTGCATCGAGCGCGACACGGCCAACCGTCAAATCCAGTCCGCCGAGGCGATGTAGACGCCTCGCGCTGAGAGTGGGATTCTTCCCGGCCGCCGGAGCGCCCCGTACGCGCGCTCCGGCGGTCTTGTCTTTTCCAACGGTCCCTCGAAGGGACGAGGGAGTGCGAAGTTGGCTCGGGAGGCGTCGCTGCGGGTGGTGTTCGGCATCGCCGTCCTGGACCTCATCGGGTTCGGCATCCTGATTCCGCAGCTGGGCGTGTACGGCGTGCGCTTTGGCGCTTCCCCCTTCGCGGTGGGGCTGCTGGTCGCGGTGTACTCGCTGATGCAGCTGGTGGCGGCGCCCATCATGGGGCGGCTGTCGGACCGGTTCGGCCGGCGGCCGGTGCTGCTCATCTCCCAGGTGGGCTCGCTGCTGGGCTACGTGCTGTTCGCCTTCGCGCACACGCTGCCCCTCCTGTTCCTGTCCCGCGTCATCGACGGGGTGTCCGGCGGCAACGTGTCCACGGCGCAGGCGGTGGTGGCGGACATCACCAAGCCCCATGAGCGCGCGCGGGGCATGGGCATCATCGGCGCGGCGTTCGGCCTGGGCTTCGTACTGGGGCCCGCGCTGGGCGGCGTCCTGGGGGCGTGGGGCGGCAACCTGGCCATCGGCCTGTTCGCGGCGGGGCTGTCCGCGCTGAACCTCATCAACACCTGGTTCTTCCTGCCGGAGACGCGCAGGGCGGACTCGCCGTCCGCCACGTCTCGCAACATGCGGGGCGCGGCCGCCGCGTTGACGCTGCCCGTCGTGGGCCGGTGCGTGGTGCTGGTGCTGCTCTACACGGTGGCCTTCGCGCAGATGGAGGGCACCTTCTCCGTGTACCTGCTGACGCGCTTCCTGTCCTCCGGGCCGGTGCCGCTGGAGGGCGGGTGGCTGGTTCACGCGGTGCATCCGGACGCGTCCATCCTGAAGGAGGCGAGCCTGCGCTCCGGGGCGCTCTTCGCGGTGGTGGGCGTGCTGTCCGCGCTGGTGCAGGGCGGGCTGATGCGCCGGCTGGTGGCGGCCGGGCATGGCG
>NZ_RAWF01000390.1:0-5919 GCF_003612075.1 Corallococcus sp. CA041A | reverse complement strand
GAAGGGAGGACGGGGCGAGCTCCGGCGGAGGGGACGGCACGCGCGTGCCCGGACGCGTCGGGGGCATGCGGTTGAATTCCTCGTCCATGGAGTAGAACTCGCGCTCCACCACGTTGCGCACGTCGTCCGTCTGCCGGCGGAACTCGCGCATGAACTTGCCAATGGCCCGCGCCAGCTCAGGCAGCCGCTGGGGGCCGAGCACGATCAGCGCGGCCACCAGGATGAACACCATTTCGCCTGCGCCGATGTTGAACATGGAGGGTCGTCTTCCCCTTGGAGGGAACGTCCCGGGGTTATCGCGCCCACAGGCGGCCCGCGCAACCGTCAGCGACCATCCAGCGTCCGTCTGGCCTCGTGTCCAGGAGGCGGGCGGCCGGGCTCCCTGGAACTCCTGGGGCACATTGCCCCATCAGCCGTGGGGATTGGCCTCGGGAGACAGGGGCGCGGCCAGCCCCTGGGCCGGGGGCACCGCCAGGGCCCGGGCCTGCTCGCGCGAGCGCACCCGCCCCTCCACCACCCGCAACATGACGGGCACCCCCACCGCCAGCCCGATGGACACCCAGGCGATGGTGTCCATGCCGCCGAGCGTCCCGTCCGGCAGGTCCACCAGCAGGCGTGACGACAGGAAGGCGCCCAGCGCGGAGGCCATGTGCTGGGTGGCGGACTGCAGTGACATGAAGCGGGCGCGCACCGGGTTGTCCGGCACGCGCGAGGTGAGCGTGTTGTACGCCACGTTGCGCACGCCCATGGCCAGCATGAAGACCATGAACAGCAGGGGGATGGGCAGCCACGCGGGGTAGTGGATGAAGCCCACGTACGTGGTGAGGGCCGCCAGCACCACGCCCACCGTGCCGATGCGGTAGGAGCCGAAGCGGTCCACCAGCGGGCCCGTCATCCGCAGCGTGAAGAAGCTCACGATGCCGCCCGCGGCGTAGATGATCCACAGGTTCTCGCGCGGGTAGGCCAGGTTCTGCTGGAGATAGGCGGAGATGTTGGGGATGACGATGAAGCCGCTCATCATCACCAGCGCCGTCATCAGGTAGGACAGCTGCACGTCGGTGTTGCCCAAAAGCTCCGCCACGCCCGGGGCCCGGGCCGCGCTGCCGCCGGGCCGCAGGTGCCCGCGCACGGGCGGCAGGAGCCCGAGCGCGGCCAGCACCAACACCAGCCCCAGCGCCGCCACCACGAAGAAGGGCGTCCGCCAGCTGCCCAGCTCCGCGACCTTCAAGGCCAGGGGCACGCCCAGCACGGAGGCCACGGAGAAGGACGCCATCACCGCGCCCAGCGCCCGGCCCCGGCGCTCCACCGGGATGAGGTCCGCGATGATGGACAGGGACAGCGCCGTCGCCGGCCCGCCGAAGAGCCCCGCGCACACCCGCGCCAGCAGCAGCGTGGACAGCCCCACCGCGAATCCCCCCGCCGCGGTGGCCGCGACGAGCCCCAGCATGCACACGGCCAGCGCCTTGCGCCGGTCGAAGCGGTCCAGGAAGTAGCCGCCCAGGAGCCCCGCCACGCTCGCGGCGGCGGTGTAGCTGCCGCCAATGGTCCCGATGTGCGAGGACTCGATGCCCAGCCCCTTCGCGAAGTCCGGGCCCAGCGGCATCACCATCACGAAGTCGAGGATGTTGACGAACTGCACCGCGCCGATGAGCAACACCACGGCGCGCTCGGACACGGAACGGGGAGAGGCGGACTCGGACGACTCGGGCATGGAGGCTTTCAACGGGGAACGGCTGGTGCGTCAGACACGGAAGCGGCGCACCTCGGCGCGGAGGATTTCCGCCTGGCGCGTGAGGTTGTCGATGGCCTCTTCCAGCTGGCGCACCGAGCGCGTCTGGTGCTCGGACACGCCCTTGATGGTCTCCACGGCCTTGAGCACCTGCTCGCTGCCCTTGGTCTGCTCCTTCTGGGCGCGGTTCAGGTGGGTGACCATCTCGTTGATGCTTTCGATGGAGCGGGTGATCTGCTTGCTGCCGTGTGCCTGCTCCTGGCTGGAGCGCTGCACGTGCTGGGTGAGCGTCTTCATCCGCTCCGCGCTCTTCATGATCTGCTCGCCGCCCCGGGCCTGCTCGTTGGAGGCCTGGGAGATCATCGACACGGTGGCGGAGATGCGGTGGATGGCGGCCGTCACCTGCTTGCTGCCGCGCGCCTGCTCCACCGTTGCGCGGGCAATGGCCTTCACCATCTGCGTGGACTTCTGGGTGCTGTCGTTGATCTTCCGCAGGGCGCCTTCCGCCTCGCGGCCCAGCTGCACGCCCTCCTCCACGCTCTTGACGCCCTGGTTCATCACCACCACGGCGTTGCGGCTCTCCTCCTGCACGCCGCGGATGAGCTCGGCGATCTCCTTGGTGGACGCGCCGGTGCGCTCGGCCAGGTCCTTGATCTCCTCCGCCACCACCGCGAAGCCCTTGCCGTGCTCGCCCGCCTGCGCGGCGATGATGGCGGCGTTGAGGGCCAGGAGGTTCGTCTGCTCCGCCACGTCGTCGATGACGTTGAGGATGTTGCCAATCTCGCTGATGCGCCGGCCCAGGCTGTCGATGACGCCCGCGGCGGTGCGGCTGGTGTCCTTGATGCGGTCGATGCCGGAGAGCGTCTTGCGCAGGGCCTCCACACCCGTCTGCGCGTCCTCGAAGACCTGTTCGGACAGGCGGGCCGTCTCGTTGGCGTTGGCGTCGACCTGACCGATGGCGGCGTCCATCTCACTGATGGCGGAGGAGGTGTCCTCCGTGGACGCGGAGAGGTCCTCGATGTTCTTGGCCACCTCCTTGATGGAGTACGTCATCTGCTCGATGGCGCTGGTGGTCTCCTCCACGCTGGCGGCCATGGCCTGGACGTTCTCCGCCACCTCGTCGTTGGTGGCGGCCATCTCCATGATGGAGGAGCTGCTCTCCTCCGCGCTCTGGTAGAGGACCTCCACGTTCTCCGCGATGCCGCGCAAGCTGGCCATCATCTCCACCATGGAAGAGGACGTCTCCTCCACGCGCGACTGCACGGTGCCCGCGCCGGAGGACACGGTGGTGCCGGTGCGGTGGATCTGCTCGATGACGCCGGCCACCACGTCGGACACGCCTCGCACGCGGCCCAGCGTGTCGCGCCAGGACTGGGCCATGCGGTTGAGGGCCTCCGCCAGCTGGCCCAGTTCGTCCCTGTTGTTGCGCACGTCCGCGCGGCCGGTGAGGTCGGCCTCCGCCAGCTTGCTCGCCATGGACATCATCGCGTCCAGCGGGTGGAGGATGAACGCGCGCGAGATGAGGAACGCCACCACGAGGAAGAGCACCAGGCCCACGAGGAAGGCCAGCAGCACCGTGTGGCGCAGGGCCGTGAGCACTCCCTCCAGCCGCGCCCCATCCACCACCACGACGACTTCACCGGGCACGCCGCCCGCGAGCGTCACCGGCCGGGTCACCGCCCAGCTGTCGTTCTCGAACTCCACCTGCTCCAGAGACGGGAGCGGGCGCTGTTGGAGGCGCTTCTCCAGGCCCTGGGTGAACCACGCAGGCGCTGTCGCCGGGGAGGTGGCGCGGGGCACGCCCTGGGCGTCCAGCACCGCCACGACGCTGAAGTCGTCGTCCTGGAGATAGAGCCCTTCCAGGTTGGGGACCGGCTGGGTGCCCGCCTGCTTTTCGACGAGTGCCGTTACCTCCCTGGCCTTGTTCTGGGCGCGCGAAGCCATGCGCTCCCTCAGGTGGTTGCCCACCTGGCGGGGAACGACGAAGTAGAGCGTCCCCAGGATGACGGCCAGCGCGAGGCCGAACGAACCCAGGAGGATGCCCCGGAGACCGGGTTTCTTGAGGCGACGTGGCAAGGCCCGCGCACTGTAGGGAGGGTGGCCCGTCCAGGGCAAGGAACGGACTTCCCCGCCTGCCAGGGACGGACGCTGGGTTCCCGGGGACAGGATGCGTAAGGTCCAGGGGATGA
The DNA here is from genome assembly GCF_003612075.1 of Corallococcus sp. CA041A. Lineage (NCBI taxonomy): Bacteria > Pseudomonadati > Myxococcota > Myxococcia > Myxococcales > Myxococcaceae > Corallococcus > Corallococcus sp. CA041A. The sequence goes on along the minus strand of NZ_RAWF01000390.1, from coordinate 2,001 downwards.
CCGCGACGCTGCTGCTCACCGACCCGCTCTTCCTCCAGCATGAAGCCGGAGAGGGCCACCCCGAGTCGCCCGCACGCTTGCGGCGCATCCTCCAGATGCTGGCGCGAAATCCGGTCGCGGGCACGGTGATGACCCATCCCCGCTCCGCCACGGACGCGGAGATCCTGGCGGTGCACACCCCGGCGCACCTGGAGGCGCTGGAGAAGCTGGGCGGCCGCTTCGAGCGCATCGACGAGGACACGGCGGTGTCCCCGGACAGCATCGACGCGGCGAGGCTGGCGGCGGGCGCGGCGGTGCAGGCCGTGGAGGCGGTGATGGCGGGGACGGCGAAGAACGCGTTCGCGCTGGTGCGTCCGCCCGGTCACCACGCGGAGCCGGACCGGGCGATGGGCTTCTGCCTCTACAACAACGTCGCCATCGCGGCGGAGGCCGGGCGGCGGCTGGGAGCCGAGCGAGTGCTGGTGCTGGACTGGGACGTGCACCACGGCAACGGCACGCAGGCGGCGTTCTGGGGGCGCAGGGACGTGCTCTACCAATCGGTGCACCAGTTCCCCTACTACCCGGGCAGCGGCGCCGCGCCGGAGGTGGGGCGCGGAGAGGGCCAGGGCTTCACGGTCAACTGCGGCCTGCCGGGCGGCAACACGGACGCGGACTACGGGATGATCTTCGAAGAGCTGCTGCTCCCCGTGGCGCAGGCGTACCGGCCGGACCTGGTGCTGGTGTCCGCGGGGTTCGACCCGCACCGCGCGGATCCGATTGGCGGCATGGACGTCACCGAGCGCGGCTTCGCGGCGATGTGCACCGCCGTGCGCAAGCTGGCGGAGGAGGTCTCCGGCGGGAAGCTGGCACTGGTGCTGGAGGGTGGCTATTCGCTGGAGGGGCTGTCGAACTCCGTGCACGCGTGCATCGAAGTGCTGGCGGGGCGCGATGACAGCTTCGCTTCCGGCACCGTGAACGCGGACGCGCGGGCGGCGCTGGCGACGAGCCGCGAGGCGCTCAAGCCGTTCTGGGCCAGCGTGCGCTGAAGACCGCTCAGTAAAGCGTGTCGTCGGCCATGGACATGCCAGACAGTTCCACCAGGAACGCTCCCAGGTCATGGATGGCACGCGCGGGCCCTTCCGGGTCCGGGCTGAGGATGCTCACCATCCGGTAGCGCCCTTCCCGTGCCCCCTCGAAGAGCCACTCCGCCCCGTCGAAGTACGAGAGGTTCCGAGACGCGAAGAAGCGATCGATGGACCAGAAGTGGGCCGCATCCAATCGCTGTTGCACGGCCTGCCACTGGGTGGGCGTGAGCAGGATGTGCCGGTCGACAGCCAAATGCCCCTTCTTGAGTGCCGGCTCTCTTCACGTGCAGGGTATGGACAAGGCCTCGGTGCTCGATGCGGATGACGAAGGGATCCACGTGAAGCGGTAGACCTCGGCGCCGGGTGCCAGGGGGAGCAGCGGTCCTTCCTTCAAGGCCCGCAGCATGCCGGAGCACCAGCAGTGCATGAACTCCTGGCTGCGCGCATCCTCGAACTCCACCTCCAGGCCGGGCATCAGGGACAGGTCCGGGAAGCGCTCCGCCGCCGTCTGGGGACCGGCGGGCTCCGGGTCTACTTCTTGGGCAGGACCGACTTGCCCTTCACTTTCAGGTCCACCAGCTTCCACTGCCCCGGCTCCTTCTCCAGCAACTCCTCGAACTGCTCCGCAGTCAGAGTCCTTGGCGGCTTGCTGGGCTGCTGCGGCTGCGAGTTCGGCTCGCTTGTCGGTGTTGAGGTTCTTGTCGGCTTCGCCATAAGAGGTACCTACTCCCTTCCTGAAAGCGGGGATGACTTCCAGCCTCTCCTCGTTGTGCTCCGCGATGAGGCGGACGTTGTTCTGCAGGAACTTCTCTAAGCCATCCGGGGTAAATCTTTGCCTAGGGAGGTAGCATCCACCGCTGCCCTGCAGGAGGGCAGGAGGAGCGGTGGATGAGCCGAAGCGGCAACCACCTCAAAGTGACGGTGCCACAGCGCCGAG
>NZ_RAWF01000038.1:0-46205 GCF_003612075.1 Corallococcus sp. CA041A | reverse complement strand
GGAGGGGGAAGAGGGCGCGGTCCAGGTCGTCGCGGTCGGTGAACTTCTGCTGCGTCAGCAGGGTGACGTCCTGGCCCTCCAGGGGGAGGGGGGCGTAGGCGTCCGCGAGGCGCGGGTCCCCGGGGCGGTAGGCGGCGGCGCCGGTGGGCAGGGCGCGGCCCTTCATCACCACCAGCTCGCCGTTCTCCTGCAGGACGGTGAAGGTGCGGGCGTTGAGCTGGCCCAGGAGGAAGACGACGCCGCCACCCAGGCCCAGGATGACGAGGAAGACGACGAGCCGGGTGAAGGTGCGGCGGGCCCGGTAGCCGAATCCCTGCGGTGAATGGGTGGTCATGTCGCCTGCTCTCCGGTCGGACGGGCTTGGGCCCGTGAGGGTCGAAACCTGAAATTGGGTCTTCTGGGACTCCAACGCTACGATTACCGCCCTGTCGGGATCATCATTTGCAATCCACCTTTCGTCGCATGGGGCCCAGCGAGCTGCTGCCCCGCTACATCTTCGCGGAGAGCCTGTTCGCGCGCCGGCGCGTGCTCGAGGTCGACGCCGTGGCGTCCACGGGCGGCGAGAGCGCGCGCTTCCTGGTGGAGCGGGGCGCGCGCACCGTGGTGGCGTGCGACGCGGACGTGTCCGCGGTGGAGGCGGCGCAGAAGGCCCATGCGCACCCGCAGCTGCGCTTCCGCGCCAACGTCTATGACGACCTGGAGGCGGGAAGCTTCGACCTGGTGCTGGTGACGGACCTGGCGCCCTACGTGCGCGCGCCGGAGCTGTTGGCGGAGCTGGCGCGGCTGGTGGCCCGGCAGGGCTTCCTGGTGGGCGGCCTGCGCAACATCGCGGGGCTGGCGCTGCCTCAGTTGCTGGAGCCGGAAGAGACGGTGCCGCCCACGTACGGGCAGCTGCTGGACGCGCTGACGGCGCACTTCCCGCATGTAGAGGTGGCCACGCAGTCGCCGGTGCTGGGCTACCAGCTGGCGTTCGAGCGGGGCGACGGGTTGCAGGTGGACGGCTCGCTCGTGCGGCACAGCGAGGCGGCGTACTTCGTGGTGATGGCGGGCCTGGAGCCGACGCGGGTGGTGGACCCCACGTGGGTGCAGCTGCCGCCGGAGCCGCTGGCCTTCACGCGCGGCAAGCTGGACGAGGTCGCGGCCCGGGCGAAGACGTGGGAGGAGCGGGCAGGGCGGCTGAAGGAAGCGGTGTCGAAGCTTCGCGCGGAGATTGGAGACCGCGAGGCGGAGGTCGTGTCGCTCAAGCCGGCGCTGGAGGGCGCCCGGCAGGACATGGCGCGGCTGACCGCGCAGCTGGAGCAGGCTCGGGGCACGGTGGAGTCCGCGCGCGAGCGGGACGACCTGAGCAGCCGGCTGCGGCGCCGTGAGCTGGAGTTGCAGGTCGCGACGGAGCGGATCGCCGATGCGGACCGGCGGCTGACGGCGCAGCGCCTGGAGGTGGAGGCGGCGCAGCGTGCGCAGGCGGACGCGGGCGTGCAGGCGCTTGCCGCGCAGGAGACTCTGCGGCTGGAGCGGGCGCGGCGCGAGGAGACGGCGGCGACGCTGGATGAGTCTCGCGAGCGGCTGACGCAGGCGTACACGGAGCTGCGCGACCTGCAGGATGAGCTGGGCTCGCTGCGCATCGACCGGGAGCGGGACCGGCTGGCGGCGGAGCGCGCGCAGGACGGCGCGGAGGACAAGCGCCGGCAGGCGGAGGCGGCTCGCGAGCGGGAGCTGCGCATCGCGGAGCAGTATTCGACGGCGCTCGCGGCGGTGGAGCACCTGAAGGCGGAGCTGGCGCGCGCGCAGGAGTCGGCGCGGACGGCGGGCGACGCGGTTCCGGTGAAGGACGCGGAGCTGGCGCGAGCGCGCCGGGAGCTCGCCGAGGCCCAGCAGCGGATGCACTCCGCCGAAGGGGCGCGCAAGGACGCGGAGGCTCGGCTCTCCGAGCGCGAGGCGTTGCAGCGCGGTCTGGAGACGGAGCTCACCAGCGCGCGTGAGGCGGAAGGCCGGCTGCGGCAGGAGCTGGAGGGCCGCGCTCAGTCGGAGTCGGCGGCTCGGGCGCTGGCGGCGCGGTTGGAAGAGGAGCTTCACGCGGCCGGGCTGCGCCTGGAGTCTCTGGAGGCGGAGCAGAAGCGGGTCGAGTCCGCGCAGCACGTCGCGGGGCAGCGGCTGGTGGCGGCGGAGACGGAGCGCGTCCGTGTGGAAGCCGCGCTCGTCCAGGCCATCGACGCGGAGCGGGCCCAGGCGCAGGCAAGGCTGGAGGAGGCGCTGGCCCAGGCCCGCGCCGAGGCCGACGAGCGGGTGACGAACGCGCTGGCCGCCGCGCATGCCGACGCGGATTCGCGGCAGGAACGCGCGCTGGCGGAGGCCCGCGAGCAGGAGGAGGCTCGGCTCGCGCAGGCGTTGGAGGAGGAACGGGCTTTCGCGGAGCTCGCGCTGGAGGAGGCCCGTGAGCAGGCGGAGGCCCGGCTCGAGAAGGCGTTGGCGGAGGCCCGGTCCGACGCGGAGGCCCGGCTCGCTCGGGAGTTGGAGGAGGCCCGGTCCGACGCGGATGCCCGTGTCGAGCGTGCGGCGGCGGATGCTCGCGAGGCGGCTCAGGCGCTGGAGGCGAACCGGTCTGACGCGGATACCCGTGTCGAGCGTGCGCTGGCGGATGCTCGCGAGGCGGCTCAGGCGCTGGATGCGGCTCGGGCCGATGCGGATGCCCGTGTCGAACGCGCGGTGGCGGAGGCGGCTCAGGCGCTGGATGCGGCTCGGGCGGATGCGGAGGCCCGTGTCGAGCGGGCTCTGGCCGACGCGGACGCTCGGGTGGCGAAGGTGCTCGCGGACGCCGCCGTTGAACGGGCCGCGGCCCTGGCGGAAGCGGAGAGCCGCCGCGAGCAGGCGCTCACCGAAGTCCGTGCCACGGCATCGGCTCAGCGGAGCCGGCAACTGGCGGATGTCGAGGCACGGACAGCGCAGGCCCTCGCGGAAGCGCGTGCCGAGGCGGAGGCCGAACGGGCCCAGGCGCTGGCCGAAGCCCGCGCCGAGTCCGAGGCCGAACGGGTCCGGCAGTTGGAAGAAGCTGAAGTCCGCGCGGCGCGGATGCTCGTGGAGGTGCGTGCCGAAGCCGAGGCGCTCCTGGCCCGTCGGCTGGAAGAGGCCGAAGCCCGCTCGGCCACCGCGCTCACCGACGCCCGCGCCGTGTCGAGCGGCCAGACGGAGCAGGTGCTCGCCGACGTGCGCGCCGAGGCGGAGGCCCGGCTCACGGCGGCGGAGGCGCGTGCCGCGGAGGCACTCGATGCCGCGGTCGAACAGGCCCGTTCCGAAGCCCGGGACACCCTGGCCCGTGAAGTGTGGGACCACGGGGTCCGGCTCGCGGAGTCGAACCAGGCGCGCGAGACCGCCGAGGCGAAGAACACGGAGCTGGAGGCAACGCTCCGCTCGTTGCGGCAGGAGTTGACCGACTCGGAAGCCCTGGCCGCGCTCATCCAGGAGGACCTGGCTCGGGAGCAGAAGGCCCGGGCCTCGGTGCAGGCGGAGCTTGATGCGGCTCGCGAGTCCCTGACCCACGAGCAGGAGCGGGGGGCTCGCTGGGAGGCGTTGCTCGCCGATACCCAGGCGCAGCTGCTGTCGGAGCGCGAGCAGCAGGCCCGCGCGCAGGTGGCACTCGCGAACCTTCAGGAGTCGCTCGACGCGGAGCGGGCCCTTCGCTCCCGACTGGAGGGTTCCGAGTCCTCGTGGAACGAGGCGCAGAGCGCACTGGAATCGGACCGGCTGCGGCTGGATGCCGCGCTGGGCGTGGCGCGCACGGTTTTGGAGGAGGAGCGCGCGCAGCGGGCCCGGTTGGAGGCGTCGTTCGCCCAGCTCCAGCAGAGCTCCGCTTCGGCGCTGGACGAGGAGCGCGCCCGGGCTGAAGCCTCGCGGATTTCGGCACAGGAGGCTCGGGGCCAGCTCGAAACGGACCTGTCGGCGGCGCGTGCCGCGCGGCTGTCCACCGAGGCTGCCTTCGAGCAGACGCGCCAGACCCTTTCAGAGGTCCAGGCCTCCTTCGCCGAAGCGCAGCGCACGAACGAAGATCTGCGGCAGTCGCACGCGGCGTCGGCGGACGAGGCGCGTGGATACGCCCGGGAGCTGGAAGAGGCCCGTGCCGCGCTGACGGAGGCGAAGCAATCGCAGGCGGCCCTGGATGCGACGGTGCGTGAGCTGCGCGCGGAGCTCACCGAGGCGCGGCGGTCCGAGGTGGAGGCGCTGTCCTCGCTCGATGATGCGCGTACGCAGGAGGTTCGCGACCGCGAGTCGCGCGCGACGGATGAGGTTGCGCTCCGCTTGGAACTGGAGACCCTGCGCACGGAGGCCTCGGCTCAGCGCGAGCGCCTGGCCGAAGCGGAGCAGGCGCGGGCATCCGTCCAGACCCGGCTCGCGGAAGTCGAAGCCCGTCGCGCCGAACTGGAAGCGTCGCTGTCGGACACCGAGTCTCGTTTCGCTGAAGAGGCCGCCCGTCTCACCGCGATGCAGCAGGCCCTCACGGAGGCCGAGGCCCGCCTCGCGACCGAGACCGCGCAAGGGGCCGTGCTGGAGCAGTCGCTCGCGGAGGCCGAAGCCCGCCATGCCGCCGCGTCTTCGCAAGGGGCCGCGCTGGAGCAGTCGCTCGCGGAGGCAGAGGCCCGCCATGCCGCGGATGCCGCGCGTCTGACTGCGCTGGAGCAGGCCCTGGCTGAGGCAGAGTCCCGGCAGACCACGGAGACCGAGCGCCATGCATCGTTGGCGCGGACGCTCGCGGAGGCCGAGGCCCGGCTTGCCACGGAGTCCACGCGGCGCTCCGAACTGGAAGCGGCGCTTTCAGAGGCGGAGGCCCGACAGGCCGCGGAGTCCACGCGGCGTGCTGAGCTGGAAGCGGCGCTCGCGGAGACGGAGGCCCGGCAGGCTGCTGAATCCACGCGGCGCTCCGAGCTGGAAGCGGCGCTCGCGGAGGCGGAGTCCCGGCAGGCCACGGAGTCCACGCGGCGTGCTGAACTCGAAGCATCGCTCTTGGAGGTCGACGTCCGGCAGGCCGCGGAGTCCACCCGCCGTTCCGAACTGGAAGCATCCATCGCCTTGGCGGAGTCCACGATTGCCGCCGAGACCGCTCGCCGCTCCGAGCTGGAAGCCTCGTTGAAGGACGCGGAGGCCCGCCTCGCCACCCTGGAGCAGTCCCTGGCGGACGCGGAGAAGCGCGCCTCTTCCGAGACGTCGCGCCGCGTCGGACTGGAAGCCTCCCTGACGGAGGTGGAGTTCCGGCTCGCCGCGGAGACCTCGAACCTCAGCGCGTTGGAGGATTCACTCGCGCAGGCGGAGACCCGTCTCGCGGAGGGCTCGCAGTCGCAGGACGCGGCACGCGAGTCCGAAGCTCGGGCCGCACGTCTCACGGAGTCCCTGAGCGCTCGCGAACAGGAACTGCGCGAAGCCAGCGCCCTGCGGGTCTCCATGGAGGCGCAGCTGGAAGGCGCGCTCTCGCGGACCGAGCGGCAGCAGCAGGACCTGGACGAACTGCGCGAGCAGCTGGGGCTGAAGGAGCAGGAGCTGACGGCCCTGCGCGCGGAGACGGCCCGCTTGGGCGCCGCGCACCAGGAGTTGATGCGCCTGGGCTCCGAACTGCAACGGGCGCACGCCGCGTTGCATGAGCGGAGCCAGCAGGTCGGCCGGCTGGAAGCGGAGTTGGTGGACGCCAGCGACCGGCTCGCCGCCACGCGCGAACATGCGGAGGTGCTCGTGGTGCAGCTCGAAACCGCGCGCCGCTTCGCGGGCAAGGCCACGAACCTGGAGTCCTCGCTGGAAGGTCTGCGCGAGGAACTGGCAACCGCTCGCGCGGATGCGGCCCGGCTCACGGAGACCGTCCAGACCGGGAACGAGCGCACCGCCACCCTGGAAGCACAGCTCGCGGACCTCACCACTCGCGCGGAGCAGGAGCGGACCGACCTGGAAGCCCGGCTCGCGGAGGCCACCTCTCAGGCCGGCACGGAGCAGGCTGAGCTGGAGCTTCGCCTGACCGAAGCGCTCACCAGCGCGGGCACGGACAAGGCCACGCTGGAGCTGCGCCTCAACGAAGCGCTCGCGCGAGCCGGCCTGGAGAAGGCCGAACTGGAGACGCGGCTCAACGAACTCCTCGCGAACGCCGGCACGGAGAAGGCCGAACTCGAAACACGCCTCGCCGAAACGCTCGCCCAGGCCGCCACGGAGAAGGCCGAACTGGAAGTGCGGCTCGCGGAAGCCACCGCCCAGGCCGGCACGGAGCGGTCGGAGCTCGAAGTCCGTCTCGCCGAACTCACGGAGCAGGCCCGCGAAGAGAAGGCCTCCATCGAGGCACAGCTCGCGGACGCCACCGCCCGGGCCGCCGCGGAACGGGCCGAACTCGAAGCCCGCATCGCGGACCTCACCGCTCAATCCGACTCCGCGAACGCGGAGCGCGACGCCCGTCTCTCGGAAGCCCAGGCCCGCGCCTCGACGGAACAGGCCGAACTCGAAGCCCGCCTCGCCCAATCCGCCGAACAGACCCGCGAATCGCTCGCCGCCATGGAGTCCCGGCTCGCCACGGCGCTCGAGGACGCGCGGACCGAACAGGCCGCGCTGGAGTCCCGCGTCGCCGCCCTGACCCAGGCCGCCGCCGATGCTGAAGCCCATGCCCGCCGCGCGGACACCGAGCGCACCGCCATGGCCTCCGAACGCGAGCGCCTCCAGTCGGACCTCACGGTCGCCCGCGCCGCCCGCGTCCGCCTGGAGGGCCGGACCAACTCCCTGGAGACCACCGCCGCGGATGCCGCGCGCCTCCTGGACATCGAGCGCGCTGAACGCGACCAGCTCTCCACCCGGATCCGCGAACAGCAGGCCCGGCTGGACGCGCTGGAGACCGAACGACAGACCCTGCTCCAGGCCCTGGAGGAATCGAAGTCCGCCGCCGCACCGCCTCCGGAGGACGTGCTGGAGATGGCCGCGGAGATGGAGGTCCTCCAGGCCCACGTGGAGAAGATGCAGGACCAGCTCGCCGCCCGGGAGGCCGAACTGGCCGAGCTGCGCCGCGCCAGTGCCCCCGCCGCTCCAGGAGCCTCGCGCCGGGCCATGCCCGCCCTGGACGTTCCCACCGCGCCCAAGAAGGTCGGCGAGCGCGAATAAACGCGGGCGTCTACACTTCCCCCCGTGGACGCAAGCGAACGCATCTTCAAGTACCACGGCCTGGGCAACGACTTCGTCGTCCTGGACCGGCGCCGCACGGGCCTGGACATCGACGCGGAGCAGTCCCGCTGGCTGTGTGACCGGCGCCGGGGCATTGGCGCGGATGGGGTGCTCGCCATCCTCCCGTCGTCTCGCGGCCTTGCCCGCATGGTCGTCCACAACGCCGACGGCAGCGTCGCGGAGATGTGCGGCAACGGCCTGCGCTGTGCGGTGAAGTATCTGGTGGACCACTCCGGCAAGCACCCCGCGCTCATCGACGTGGAGACCGGGGCCGGCGTGCTCACCTGCGAGCCCGGCTACGGCGATGGCGGCGTCGTCGGCGTGGACATCTCCATGGGCCCGGCCCGGCTGGTGGCCGCGAACCTGCCCTCCGGGACGACCGGCCAGCCTTTCGTGAGCGCCCCCGTGCCCGGCCATGAAGGCCTGCTCGGCACCGCGGTGAACATGGGCAACCCGCACCTGGTGCTCCTGGACCAGCCCCTGGAAGCCGCCGAGCGCCTGGGCCCCGGCCTGGAGCGGCACCCTGCCTTCCCGGACCGCACCAACGTGGAGTTCGTCCGCGTGGACGAGGACGGCCTCACCGTCGTCGTCTGGGAGCGTGGCTGCGGCCTCACCCAGGCCTGCGGCACGGGGGCGTGTGCGTCCGCCGTGGCGGCCGTGCTGGCGAAGCGCCTGCCCTCGAATGCCTGGCTGCGAGTCACCCTGCCGGGCGGAGACCTGAGAATCCGCGTTCCGGACGACCTGTCCGACATCCGGCTCCGAGGCCCCGTGGCCTTCGTCTTCGAAGGCGTTGTCGTGCTTCCAAGGGCCCGATAGCCTTCGGTTTTCCTCCCTTCGCCCCCCGAGCGCCGTGGCCGGTCCCATCCTCGTCGTCGACGACGACCTGTTCTTCCGACAACTCGCCACGGACCTGCTGTCGCGCCGGGGGCACCGCGTGGTGGCGGTGGAGAACGCCACCCTGGCCCTGGCAGAGGTGGCCCGGGCGACGTTTGACCTGGTGCTCACCGACGTGGTGATGCCCGGCGTGGACGGCTTCTCGCTCACCGCGCGCCTGCGCGAACGCGACCCCGAGCAGGAGGTCATCCTCGTCAGCACGCGCGATGACGTGCAGGGCTCGGAGGTCGCGCTGCGCCTGGGCGTGGCGGACTGCCTGGTCAAGCCCGTGGAGGAGTCGGACCTGCTGCTCGCGGTGGACCGCGCCATGGAGCGCGCCCAGCTGCGCCACGAGCGCGCCCGGCTCCAGGACGAGAACCTGGAGTTCGCCCGCTTCCACAACCTCCAGCAGCGCTGCCTGGAGCTGCTCTCCCATCCGGACCTGGAATGGCTCCAGGAGCGCGTCATCGCGGACCTGGGCGCGGTGTGCGACGCGCAGAGCGCCGCGCTGTGGGTGGTGGACGACCGGGGAGACCTGGCGCTGCGCTCCTACCGGGGCCTGCTCGACAAGCAGTTCCTGCCGGAGAAGATGAGCCCGGAGGGGCCGCTGTCCCTGCGCCTGCGCGAAGCCGCCCCGTGGCTCGCGCGCGATGAGCGCTCCCCGGTGCTGTACGTACCGCTGGTGGCCGCCGGGGAGGTGATGGGTCTGGCGCAGCTGTCCGACCCGCTCACCGGTGACTTCCGAGTAGAGCACACGCGCGACGCGAAGGTGCTGGCGGACTTCGCCGCGGTGGGCGTGAAGAACGGCCGCAAGCTGATGGCGCTCCAGCGCCTGGGCCTGCGCGACCGCGACACCGCCGCGTACAACCTCAGCTACTTCACCGACTACGCGTCCAAGGAAATCTACAAGGCGCGCAGGTACGGGCGCACGTTCTCGCTGCTGACCTTCAGCATCGACAACCTGCCGCTGGTGCGCGTGCGGTTGGGCGCGCAGGACGCGAAGAAGGCCGTGCGCGGCATCATCAAGGCGCTCAGTAAAATCATCCGCGACTCGGACGTCATCGCGAAGGCGAGCGACCAGGAGTTCTACCTCCTCCTTCCGGAGACGGACTTCTTCGGCGCGATGATGTTCGTGCGCCGCGCCGTCGCCGCCGTGCGCGACGAGCCGGACGTGCAGGATGTGGAGCAGCGCCTGCCGCTGGCGCTCGTGGGTGGCGCCAGCACCTTCCCCAAGGACGGCGAGGACTTCGACGAGCTGGTGCACCGCTGTCGCCGCCGCATGGACGAGCGCCGAGCGTCGCTCCAGCGCCGGCTGATGCTGGACGGGCTGCCGTTCTGGGACGAGGTGGACCTGCTGCTGGGCACGCCCAACAGCCCGCGCCTGCCCACGGATGACCGCGCGGAACCCAGCCGCCGGGGCAAGGTGGCGGACGTGCTCTTCGACGAGCTCCAGGTGGAGATCGCCCGGGAGCTGGTGCGCGACCCGGGCTCACGCGGGCTGCTCTACGTGGGCGGCCCGGAGATTCGAGCGGACCTGCCGCTGGCGGTGGGACTGGAGCAGGCGCCGCCGGACCTGTCGTCTCGCATCTACCTGTTGGGCCGCCGCGTGGACCTGGAGTCGCACGCAGCGCTCACGCCGGTGTTCCTGGAAGGGGACGAACGGGTGGCGCGCCACGAGTTCATCCTCTGGCTGTCGGAGAGTGCGTCGTACGCGCTCATCCAGCGGCGCGGGCGGGGCGCGACGTGGGGGTTCCACACCTCGGACACCGCGGTGGTGGACGGGCTCATCTCCAAGCTGCAGGCCGAATACGACCTGCAGCCCTACTGACGTCACGAAGCGGAGCAAGCGACCTTGGCCACGGTGCGGAAGATCCTCATCGCCGACCCCGACCTCGACTCGGTGCGCGCCCTGTCGCGGGCGCTGCGCACGAAGGGCTATCAGGTGCACTACGCGCCGGATGGCTCGCGGGCGCTGGAGGTCGCGGTGCTCCGGCACCCGGACCTGACGCTCTTCGACGAGGCGTGCCGGTTGCTGGACGCGCGCACGTTCGTTCAAATCCTGCGCACCAACCCGCGCACGGAAGACATCCCGGTGGTGCTCACCACGTCCAGCCTGGACTCGGACCGGGCGCGGGGCATGCGGGACGGCACGCTGCGCAAGCCCTTCAACCTGGACGAAGTGCTCAGCCGCATCGAGCACATCTTCCGGCGCAACGAAGCGGCCAAGGACCTCAAGAGCGAGCAGCAGGAAATCGAAGGCTCGCTCAGCCAGCTCAGCATCCCGGACCTCATGCAGATCCTGGGCATGAACAAGCGCAACGGGAAGCTGTCGCTGGAGCGCGGCGCGGAGCGCGGGGAGATCACCGTCTCCGACGGCCGCACGGTGAACGCGCGGCTCGGGAGGGTGGAAGGGGAGAAGGCGCTGTTCCGGCTCCTGTCGTGGACGGAGGGCAACTTCACCTTCACGCCCGGCACCAGCGCCGCGCGCCCGCGCATCAACCGCGCGATGGACGACGCGCTGCTGGAAGGCATGCGTCAGTCGGACGAGGTGAACCGCCTGTTGCCGGGCCTGCCGCCGCGCCACACGCGGCTGATGCTGGCACCGGAGGTGGACCTGTCCGAGGAGCAGCACCCGGTGACGGCGCAGGTGATGGAGTTGCTCCGTCAGCCGCGAGCGCTGGGCGAGGTGCTGGACCTGGCGCCCGCCACGGACATGGAGGTCCTGGGCGTGCTGTCCACGCTGCTCCAGAAGGGCATGGCGCGCCCCACGGAGAGCGAAGGCCAGAACCTGGGCGCGAGCGACCTCATCGGCGCGGCGGAGGTGCACGCGCTGCGTGGGCGCCTGCTGCGCACGAGGACGCTGGCGAAGGTGGCGACGGCGAAGGTCTTCGTCTGTGGCAGCGGTTCATCCGCGGCACGCCGCATCCTGGCGCGGGTGCCGGGGCTGGAGGCGATGTCGGCGGACCCCACCGCTGTGAAGAGCGGCTTCGGGACGCTGGGGCGCCTGGAGCTGAGCGACGTGCTGAACGTGGACTTCTGCGTGCTGCCGCCCGCGGAGGCCGCGCGCCCGCTGTGGCGTCCGTTCAGCGCGGGATCCATTGGCGCGCTGTTGATGGACAACTCGGAGCCGGCGGTGCGGCTGGCGCACTACCTTGCTTGGGAGGTCCGCATCCCCATCGTGGTGGTGGGCACGGAAGTGCCGGCGCCGTTGCAGGGCGCTCCGGCGGGCGTGATCGCCCCGGGGGAGGACCTCACGGAGGCCCTGCGCGCCATGCTGGTCCAGGCGCTCAACCCCGCGCCCACGCTGCCCGGTGTCACGCAGGTGCAGCGCGCTTCCGTGACGCCTCAGTGAGCGCTCAGGTCCGGCGCTCCAGATTCATGGGGAGCGCGCCCTTCGGCCGCAGCGTCAGGTGTGAATCCGGCTCCAACGTGAAGCCGGGCGCTGCGCGCAGGCGGTAGCGCTGGGCCACGGTGGCCAGCACGAGCTGCGCCTCCATCATCGCGAAGCTGTTGCCGATGCACTGCCTGGGCCCGCCGCTGAAGGGGAAGTACGCGAAGCGGTGGCGCTTCGCCGCGGCCTCGGGGGCGAAGCGCTCTGGACGGAACGCGTCTGGCTCCTCCCAGAAGTCCGGATGGCGCTGCGTGACGTAGGGGCTCACGTCCACCGACGTCCCCTTCGGGATGCGGAAGCCGCCAATGACGTCGTCCTCCTCCACGCTGCGGCTGAAGATGACCGCCGCCGGGTACAGCCGCATCGTCTCCTCCACCACCTGCTTCGTGTACCCGAGCCTCGGCACGTCCTCCACCGTGGGCGCGCGTCCTCCCAGCACCGCGTCCAGCTCCGCGTGCAGCCGGGCCTCCACCTCCGGGTGCTTCGACAGCAGTCCCCACACCCAGCTCAGCGACGTGGCCGTTGTCTCGTGTCCGGCGAGGAGCATCGTCATCACCTCGCTCCCCAACTGCTCGTCCGTCATGCCCTCGCCCGTGTCCTCGTCGCGCGCGAGCATCAGCATGGAGAGCAGGTCGCCCGTGTCGTCGCCGCGCTGACGCCGCGTGGCGATGATGCCCCGCACGGTCCCCAGCAGCGTGGCGCGCGCGTCGCGGAAGGCGCGGTCGTAGCGGGTGGGCAGCACGGGCGGCAGCATGCGGAAGGTGCGGAAGCGCTCGGCGATCTGCTGGCTCAGCTCGGTGAAGGCCGCGCCCACCCGTTCGGTCTGGTCCTCCACGGACGTGCCGAAGAGGGCCTCCCCGACGATGGCCAGCGTCAGCCGCATCATCTCCTCGTTGATGCCCACGGGCGTCCCGTTCGCGGCGGCCGTGTCCCAGCGCTGGAGCAGTCCTTGTGTCTGCTTCACCATTCCGGCGGCCATGCCCGCGATGCGCTGTCGATGAAAGGCGGGCTGCGCGAGCCGCCGCTGACGGAGCCAGAAGTCCCCTGTGCTCGTGAGCAGGCCGTTGCCGGTGATCCACCGGCCCATGCGGTACGTGAGGTGGTCCTTCGTGTAGTTCTTCACGTGGTCCTGCAACACGTGCTTCACGGCGTCCGGATGCGCGACCAGGTGCGAGCGCATGGGGCCCAGCCGGTAGCGCACCACGTCACCGTACTGGCGATGGAGCGTGCCCAGGCAGCCCAGGATGTCGCGGCGCACGTCGGGCAGGATGCCCATGAGCAGGTGGCCCCGGGGACCCGGGGGCTGGCGGGTGACGGCGGCGGTGGCGGTGGTCATCGGGCGCTTCCTCCTGAAGGGAGGTATCGCGCTCCCATGCCCCGCGTGCATGGTCCCGGGGCGCCAACGCATTGTCCGCGGGCGCCACCGCGCATTGCGAGGCGAGGGGACGTCAGGCCATGCTGGTCCGCCATGCGTCCCCAGACGCTCCAGTCCTCGCTGTTCCGCCCCCTGTTCCAGGTGGGCATGTCGCTGGGCATCGCCCGGGAGCGGCTGCTCGAAGCGGTGGGCGTGGACGAAGCCCTGCTCGCGCGGCCGGACGTGCGGCTTCCCTACGCGGCGCTCCAGCGCGTGTGGACCCTGCTCGTCGAGGTGGGCGGCTCCGAGCCGCTGGCCGTGCGGCTCGCGCAGGCGCTGGAGCCCACCCACGTGGGGCTCGTGGGCTACGTACTCGTCAACAGCCCCGACCTGCGCACGTCCCTCCAGCGCTATTGCCGCATCCACGCGCTGCTGGACCCGCGCACGACGTGGCGCGTCCTCCAACTGCCCGGGATGATGCGCGTGGAGCTGGAGTTGGACCCACAGGATGAATGGGCCTCGCGCCTGAAGCACCCCGTGGAGGGGCTGCTCGTGGCGATGGTGGCCAGCGGCCGCGCGCTCAGCGGCGAGGACTGGCGACCCACGCGCGTGTGCGTCACGCATCCGCGCCATGCGGCCTCGCCGAGCGTGGAGGAGTTCCTCGGCGTCGGCATCGAATACAGCGCGAGCGCCAATCTCGTGCAGGGCGACGAGGCCGCCGCGAACCTCCCCATCCGCCACGCGGACATCGAGCTGGGCAACCTGCTCCATGCCCGCGCGGAGGCGGAGCTGGCGCGGGTGGAGGCCCACGAGGTCCGCTCCTGGCGCGAGCGCGTGGAGGAGGTGCTCGCGGCCCAGCCCCGCACAGGGGACCTTGTCCCCGCGGACGTGGCGACGCGGCTCGCGGTGAGTGAGCGCACGCTCCAGCGCCGCCTGCGGGAGGAGGGCGTCACCTTCGCGGGCCTGGAGGACGCCGTGCGCCGCGACCGCGCCTTCCAGCTTCTGCGCGACGGACAGTTGCCCCACTTCGAGATCGCCTTCCTCCTGGGCTTCAGCGACCCCAGCGCCTTCACCCGCGCCTTCCGCCGCTGGAGCGGAACGACTCCGGGACAGTGGCAGGTGTCCCAGGCCGCGAAGCCGTGAAGGAGGCGGACGCCGGAATCCGTCCCTCGCACGGAATGTTTTCCACATGGGCGCGGCACATGGCCGCACCGGAGAGGGGAACACGGATGATCAAGACGCTGAGGGACGCGGAAGAACTGGTGCGCACGCGCCACGTCATCACCGAGGTGCCCACCCACGGGCCCACGTCCCTCGTCGAACAGGTCATGGGTGGCAGGCCCACCGGCAGCTGGCGCGACCACGCGAAGGGGCGCCTCGCGTACCGGCTGGGGCGCATGTTGCGCGCGTCGAAGGACGTGCTCGCGGTGCGGCTGGTGGAGGGCAAGGTCGCCTTCGTGGACCCCACGCTCTGGCCCGCCGTCTACCGCGTCGCCATGGAGCCCGCGCGCCGCCGCCCGTCGCTCCAGGGCCTGTCCCCGGACGCACGCGCGCTGCTCTCCACCGTGGAGCGCGACAAGCGCGTCCCCTTGGACAAGGAAGGCCCCTGGACCAAGGCGCGCGAGGCGCTGGAGGAACGGCTGCTGGTCCACTTCTCCGAAGCGCAGGATGAAGACGGCCGCCATGTCGCGGTGCTGCGCTCGTGGCGGGCCTGGGCTTCTCCCAACCTCAAGGCGGACGCGGCCCGGCTCTCCTACGAAGACGCCCAGGCGCGGCTGCGGGCGGCGTGCGACGGGGCTCCCACGGGGCTGGGGCCCTGGGTTTTCTAGACGTACCGGGGCTTCAGGCCGCTTCGTCCAGGATCTCCAGCGCGTCCCGGACACCCGGCAGCCGGGCGAGCAGCTCGTACTCCGCGGGCTGGAGCATGGACACACGGCGGCCCGCGACGCGCTCCATCCACAGCTCGATGCGGTGGTCTCCGTCCGGGTTGAGCTGGCGGGAGATGCGGGCGCGGCGGCCCTCCTTGTGACAGGCCAGGATGTCCTGCTGGAGGCTGCGGAGACGGCGGAACACCTTCAGCGCCATTCGACCCTCGGGGGTGTCGAACGTGTGGAAATGCCGGTTCCGCGACAGCGGCCGGCTGGGATCATGAAGCCTCTCCACGAGGCGGCGCACGAAAGGGTCCATCGACGGGGAAGGATAACATCCGGTACCCTGTCCCTCAGCGATGCCCCATCGATTTTTCCCCCGTCCCTGGACGCTCGTCCTGCTCCTGCCGCTTGCTTGCAAGGACCCAGAGACAGCGGCCGCGCAGAAACAGGCCGTACAGGTCCAGAACTCCCTGTTCCAGGGGCGTGAGGCGCTCACGAAGGGCCAGTACGCTCGCGCCATCTCCGAGCTGCAGAAGGCCGCCAACGCCGCGCCAGAGAGCGTGGAGCCGCTCCTCCTCCTGGCCAAGGCCCACCAGGGCGCCGGCAACCCGGGCGCGGCCATCCTCACGCTCAAGCAGGCGGAGGGCCTCATCCCGGGCACCGACCCCGTCATCCAGAAGCAGCTCTCGGACATGTACATGGGGGAGGGGCAGATTCCCCAGGCCATCTCCACGCTCGTGTCGCTGAGGGAGGAGGGCAAGCTGTCCAACGAGGACATCCTGTCCCTGGCCCGCCTCCAGGCGCGGCAGGGGAACCCGGACGCGGCCTTCACCACGCTGGAGCGCATCCTCCGGGAGAACCCGGACGACGCCCCGACGAAGACGGTGGAGGCCGAAATCCTGCTCATGAAGGGCGAGGAGCTGCTCGCGGCCAACCTGATGGACCGCGTGCTCCAGGGCTCGCCCAGCTTCACGCCCGCGCGGCTCTTGCGCGCGCGCTTCTTCCTGATGAGCGGCGTCAACGACATGGCGGAGGCGGACCTCCAGTCCGTGCCGCCCGAGGACGCGGACTCCACGGACGTGGTGGCGATGAAGGCCCGCGTGCTCATGGCGCTCGGGCGCCCGGCCGAGGCGGAAGGCGCGCTGCGCAAGCTGCTGGAGGACGACGCGGACAACGCGGAGGCCACCGCGTGGCTGGCGGAGATTGTCTGCGCCCAGGGCCGCGCGTCGGAGGCCCAGCAGCTGGTGGACCGCGCGCTGCACCTGCGCCCGCGCTTCGCCCGCGCGCTGTACGTGCGCGGCCGCGTGCTGGAGGAGCAGAGCGACGCGCGCGGGGCGGAGGACAGCTACCGCTTCGCCCTCAAGGCGGAGCCCGCCTTCCCGCCCGCGCTGTCGCGCATGTGGCGGCTGCACCTGAAGGCCGGCCGAAAGCCGGAGGCGCAGGAAGTGCTTGAGCGGCTGACGAGCCTGAACGAGGCGACCGTGGAGGAGAAGGCCGCGCTCGCGAACCTCTACGCCCAGTTCGAGACGCAGCTGCCGCGCGGCAAGAAGCTCATCGACGAGGCCCTGAAGCGCGAGCCGCACAACCCCGACTACCTGCGCATCCAGAAGGCCATCGACAAGGCGACGCCCAAGAAGAAGAAGGCGGGCCCGACGGGGCCCGTCATCATCCGCGGGCGGCGCTGACGGCGGGCGCGGAGGAGGGCAGCCCCTCCGCGTCCATGACGACCTTCTCCAGCGCCTTGAGCCCCTTGCGCTGGCCCACCGCCACCACGAGCAGGTTCTCGCGGGTGAAGTAGCGCCGGGCCACCTCCCGCACCCGCGCGGCCGTCTGGCGGTCCACCTGATCCGCGCGGTGGCCGAACGTCTCCGGCCGGCGGAACAGCTCCACGCCGCCGAACCAACCGGCCAGCTCTCCCGGAGAGTCCTGGGAGAACTCCAGCAGCATCCGGTGGCGGCGCTTGGCGCGGTTCAGCTCCTCCTCGCCCGCCTCCTTCTCACAGAGCTCGGAGAGCACGCGCAGCGACTCCGCCACCACGAGCGACGCCTTCTCCGGCGCGCTGGCCGCTTCAATCTCGAAGAGGCTGAGGTCGTGGTACGTGTCCAGCCCCGCCTGCACCGAGTACGCGAGGCCGCGCTTCTCCACGATTTCGAACGGCAGCCGCGACGACAGCCCGTCGTCCAGCAGGCGCCGCAGAATCTGGAGCGCGGGGAAGTCCTCGTGCTGCTCCGGCACGGCGCGGAAGGTGAGCTTGAACTCCGTCTGCGACTCGTCGTGGGAGACGAAGTGGAAGTGCGGCCCGGGGCCCAGCGGCGGCGGCGCGCTCTCCGTGGTGGCGCTGCCCGTGGGCAGGTGGGCGAAGGCGCGCTCGGCCAGGGCCAGCACCTCCGAGTGCTTCACGCTGCCCGCGGCGGACACCACCAGGTTGCCGGCCACGTAGTGCCGGGCGAAGTGCTCCAGCACCTGGGCGTGGGTGAGGGACTTCACGGACTCGGGGGTGCCGGCGATTTTCAGGGACAGCGGGTGGCCGGGGAAGAGCAGGCGCTTGGACAGGTTGTCCAGGTCGATGTCGCGCCCCTTGTCGTCCACCTCGTCGAGCATCTCCTCCAGGATGATCTGCCGCTCCACCTCCATGTCGGTGAGGCGGGGGCGGGTGAGCATGTCGCCGATGACGTCCAGGCCCACGCTCAGGTGCGACGGGTGCAGCGGGGTGTAGTAGTAGCCGTGGTCGCGGGTGGTGGCGCCGTTGAGGTTGCCGCCCACCTCCTCCACGGCCGCGTTCATCTTCACCGTGTCTGGCCAGGCCTCGCTTCCCCGGAAGAAGAGGTGCTCCAGGAAGTGGCTGACGCCGTTGTTCTCCACCGACTCATGCCGGCTGCCGGTCCTCACGTAGACGGCCAGCAGGGCGGTGTGCAGGTGGGGCGTCTCGACGGTGACGACGCGCAGCCCCGAGGGCAGCACGTCCCGGTACGGTGTAAAGCTCATGCGCGAGGAAGCCTTAACACGAAGGTCGTCCCCTGGCCGGGAATACTCTGGCAGGAGAGCGAGCCCCCGTGGGCCTGGAGGATCTGTTGGCTCACCGCGAGCCCCAGGCCCGTGCCGCCCTCCTTGGTGGTGAAGAAGGGCTCGAAGAGGTGGCGGCGGACCTCCTCCGTCATGCCGTTGCCGGTGTCGCGCACGGTGACCTCCACGTCCCCCTCCTTCGGGAGGGTCGCCACGGTGAGCCGTCCCCCGGAGGGCATGGCCTCGCGGCTGTTGCGGAGCAGGTTGAGGAACACCTGCCGCAGCTGGCCCTGGTCCGCGAGCACGCGGGGTGTGCCGGGCGCGAAGTCCCGCACCACCTCCACGCCCGCGCGCACCAGTTCCTCGCGGGTGAAGTCGAGCACGCCGTCCAGCACCGCGATGATGTCCTCCGGCTCCAGGTCCGGCCGGGCGGGGCGGGCCATGCGCAGGTACTGCTCGGTGACGTCGGTGAGGCGGTCCACCTCATGGGTGACGGCGGAGAGCAGCTCGCGCGCCTCCGTGGCGGTGTCCTGCGAGTCGAATTGCGCGCTGTCCACCGCGTCCTGGAGCAGCTCCACGTTGAGGCCAATGGAGGACAGAGGGTTGCGCACCTCGTGCACGATTTGAGCGGAGATGCGGCCGACCGCGGCCAGCTGCTCCGCGCGCATCAGCGCCTCCGCCTGGGACTTGAGCTGCGCTTCGCGGGCCTGGAGCGAGCGGGCCATCTGGTCGAACTCGCGTGCGAGCAGCGCGACCTCGTCCGCGCCGCGCACACCCAGCTGGGCGGAATAGTCGCCCCGGCCGATGCGGGACACGCCTTCAATCAGGGTGCGCACCGGGCGCAGTGTGCGGGCGGACCACGCGGTGACGCCCACGCCCACGCCAATGGCCATGATGGACAGCGCGATGATGGTGAGGCCCGTCCTGCGCTCGCGCTCCTCCGCTCCGTCCACGCGCTCGCGGATGCGGTTGGTCAGCGTCGCGCGCAGCACGCGCAGCTCACGGCCGATGGCGCTCTCCAACTGGCGCAGCTCGGCGGTGGCGCGCGCCACCTCCTGGCTTTCAGGGGACTCGGACGCGAGCGAGGTAAATACGGCCTCCACCGCGTGGCCGTAGGCCTTGGAGTTGCGTGACAGCTCCGCGAAGCGCGAGTCCAGCTCCATCACGAAGGGCACCTCGCCTTCCGGGGCGAAGGTGAGCACCTCGCGGGCCTTGGCGCGGGCGGCCTCCAGGCGCTGGGCCATCTGGGGCGCGTAGTACAGGCTCGCCAGCCGGATGAGCGCGCGGCGCGTCTCCACGCTGTTCTGCTCCAGCACGCGCTCGGTGTCCTTCTCCTGGCTGGTCTGGAAGGTCTCCAGCGCGGCGGCGTCCTGGGACAGCTGGAGGTAGCCCTGGCTGACGAGCCGGATCTCCAAACGGTTGCGGTGCAGCTCCGCCACGCTGAACAGGGACACCGCCCCGAACGTCAGCAGCACCAGCGCGTAGCCCAGGAAGATGCGGGTGGCGAGCGAGAGCTTCATGGAGGAGGGGACAGGACATACGTCCTGGAGCGGTCGCATTACAGCGCAATCCCCACCGCGCCGCCTGCTTCCGGCCGCCTGGACTCCACCTCTCCGGGGAGGGGGGCTGGTAGCGTCCGCCGCATGGCTCCGCGCTTCGTCCGCTCCACGCTCCTCGCCGCCGCCCTGGCGTCCCTCACCCCCGCCTGCGGGGACAAGGAGGTCCGCCCCTCCCTGGACCTGCTCACCGCCTCCTGCGCTGGCACCCAGCCGCTGGCCGGGGTGACGCACCTGCGCTTCCGCGTGACGGGCCCTGGCCTGGACACGCCCCGAGAGCGGGTGTCGACGGTGAACTGGACCTGGATGGAGGACGTGCCCACCCTTCCGCCTGGCCTCGACCGGGTGCTTGAGGTGCGGGCCTACGTGGGGGTACCGGATCAGGGCGGCCAGCTGGTCTCGCTGGGCCGCTCCGTGCCGTTCACCGTGTTGGACGGGGAGGATGAGCCGAATCCGCGGGTGCGTGTGGTCCTGCGGCGGCTGGGGGAGTTCGTGCCGGTGAACCTGGCGTCGGACCCGAGGACATGCTCGTTGCCGGCCGAAGCGCGCGCGGCGCACACGGCCACGACCCTGCCGGATGGACGGGTGTTGATCGCTGGAGGCTACAGGCCCGAGGCGAACGGGACGCGGCCCGTGTCGGCGACCACGGAGCTGTTCAACCCGGCGGAGGGCACGTTCATCCCCGGACCGGACGTGGGCGCGCGGGCCTTCCACACGGCGTCGCTGCTGCCGGACGGCCGCGTGTTCCTGGCGGGCGGCGCGGAGTCCTTCGCCCCGGTGGCGTTGCAGTCCACGGCACGCCTCCTTGACCCGACGACGGGCGCAAGGAGTGAGTTCACGCACAAGGTGGCGCGCTACCAGCACGCGGCGGCGGTGGATGCGAAAGGCCACGTGTTGCTGGTCAGCGGACGCGCGGCGGATGGCGGCACGGTGGACACGCTGGAAGGCTTCGACTCGGCCACGGGGCGATTTGTCTATCACCCCGCACCGTTTGACTTCGTGGACGCAGCGCTGACGGTGGATCCGAGCGGGCAGATCTTCCAGGTCGTGGGCGGAGGCACTGTCGTGGGGGCCGTGAGGGACGTGGTGGCCTTCTCGTTCGGCGACGACGACATCTCCTCACTGGCCACGGGGGCTGAGCTTCGTGTCCCCCGGGTGGGCGCCGCCGTGGCGCTGCTGGGCCGGGCGGACGAGGATCCACTGCCCCTGGTCATGGGGGGCTTCGACGGCGTGGACCCGGAGAAGGGCGCGCGGCCCGTGGGCGCCTCCGAGTTCCTGAAGGGCGTGATCCTCGCGGAGGACGGCCCCGCGTTGATGCCCCGGAGCAACCTGTGCGCGGTGACGCTGCCGGACGGTCGCATCGTGGCGCTGGGCGGGCGGGGCACCGGCATCGGCACGACGTACGCAGTGCCGTGGGTGGAGTTGATCACCCCGCACGCGGGCGCGCAGCCCACCGTGCTGGGGCTGTCGCTGATGCCGCAGCCGCGTGTGTGGCACACGTGCTCCGCGCTGCCGGACGGCTCCGTGCTCGTGGTGGGCGGCGTGGACGACAGCACCGGGGAGATCCGCGCCAACACCGAAGCCATGGTGGTGATGCCGCCTCCGCGCGACTGACGAAGACTGGCCCCGGAAACACGAAGGCCCCGCGTCCCGGTGAAGGGACAGCGGGGCCTTCTTGCTTCACGCCAGCGTACGGCTCAGGCGTTGGTCGGCGGGGCCTCGGAAGGCTTCGCCTCGCCCTCGGTGGTCGTCGGCTCGGTGGCGGCCGGGGCTTCCGTGGGCGTGGCTGCTGCCGCGGTGGCGCGGGCCTCCGCCTCGGCGCGGGAGCGGGCCTGCTCGTCGCTGCGCTGGTCGCTGGCGGCGACTTCGTCCGGCGTCAGCTCCGTGCGGTCCGCGAGCATGCCCGTCTTCTTCTCCAGGTCCTTGATGGCCCGGCGAAGCAGGTCGCGCTCCAGGAGCGTGCGGTTGAGGCGCTTCTCCAGCGCCTTGTACTTGTCCTTGCCCAGGTCGGCCTCGGACTTCGTCACCGACAGGATGCGCGCGTGCGTGTCGGCGCGGCCCTTGAGCCGGCGCACTTCCTTCTCCAGCTCCGCGGCGCGCGAACGGTCCTTGTTCGCCGCCTGCTCCAGCCGGTTCATCTTCTCGCGGTCCGCGTCGTTCAGCTCGCGGTAGCGGCGCACGGGCTCCGCCGGGGCCACGGGCGCGGGCGTCACGGACACCGCCGCGATCACCACGGGCTCGCTCGCGGGGGCGGCGATCTGATCCGCCGGAGCCGGCGCCTCGACGGAGGCAGGGACCGCGGCGGGCGCGGTCGTCTGCGCGGGGGCGGCGGCCGGGGCCTCACGGCGGCGGGGGCCATTGCGCGACTCGGTCTCCGCGCGCAGCCGGGAGTTCTCCGTCAGGGCCTGCGCCAGCTCCGCGCGGGTCTGCTCCAGCTGCATGCTGGCGTTGCGCTCCACCTCGGCCCGGGCCTTCACCAGGTCGTTCGAGCCCTTCTCGCCTTCCTTCTGCTCGAAGAGCTTCCGCTTGGTCTGCTTGAGCTGCTCCTTGACCTCCTGGAGCTGCGCGCGCTGCTCGTCCAGCTCCTTCTGCTTGCGCTGGACCTCCGATTCCGCCTTCGCGCGCGCCTTGCTCTCGGACTCCAGCTCGCCCCGGAACGACGGCGCGGAAGAGGAAGAGGAGAGCGAGGGACGGCCCGCGTTGGCACCAGCGCCGCTCTTGTCTCGGAAAAGCAGCAGACCGAGCGTCACTGCGAACCCGATCGATACGAGAATGAGTGCAAACAGCAAGGGAACGACCTCCACAGAAGGATGCAAAAAGCGGGGCAGCCTACCGCTGGGACATGGCGCGTCAAGGCTTCACTGGCAGGCAACCCGGCGGGCCCCACCCGACGCGCCGGCCGAGCCGTGGCGCCCGCCTGCATTCCGGCTCCCCCGTCAGCGCCATCCTGGGGCACGCTCGGGCCCCATGGCGCACCTGGAGCTGAAGCCGAAGCGGGACGTGTCGAGCTTCCGCAAGCTCGCCATCGGTAGCTGGGCGACCGCGTATGACCCCACGGTCTACGGCACGTTGACCGTGCGCATGGACGCGGCGCTCGCCTGGATGGATGCCTTCCACCAGCGCACCGGCGTGCGGCTCACCGCGACCCACCTGGTCCTCAAGGCCATGGGTGAAGCGCTGCGCCGCTGCCCGGACGCCAACGCGCTCCTGCGCTACCAGCGCATCTACCTGCGTCAGCGGATCACCGTATGCGCGGTGCTGCCAGGTGCGGATCAACGCGGCCTCACGCCCGTGCGCATCGAGGGCGTGGACCAGAAGTCCGTGCATGAGCTGGCGCTGGAGGTGGCGTCCACCGCGGCGCGCGTGCGCGAGGGCCGGGACGCGCAGGTGGAGCAGGGCCGGAGTCTGCTCAAGCGCGTGCCGCACCTGTTGCTGCACCGCTTCACCGGGCTCGTGTCGTTCCTCACGTACACGTTGAACCTGGATCCATCGTGGCTCGGCCTGCCCAGGGATCCGTTCGGTGCCGCGGTGGTGGTGGACGTGGGCGAGCTGGGGCTGGACACGGCGTATCTGCCGCTCGCGCCCTTCACCCGCGTGCCCATCTTCCTCGCGCCCGGCGCGGTGCGCGAGGTGGCGGTGGTGGAGGAGGGGAGGGTGGTGCCCGGACACGTGATGAACATCAACGCGTCCTTCGACCACCGCTTCCTCGACGGCTACCACGCGGGCGTCATCGCCAACACGCTGCGCGAGATGCTGGAGCATCCGGTGGAGTCCTTCGGTCCGCTCCCGGATCCATCGGTGGAATAGCCCGCCGTCAACGGTGTCCGCTCGCGCGAGCGAAGCGTCCGGGAGGCTGGCCCACGCGCTTGCTGAACGCCGCGGTGAAGGTGCTCGCCGAGCTGTAGCCAACGCGCTCGGCCACCTCCGTGATGGAGAGCTCCTGGCCGCGAAGCAGTCCCCTGGCGACGGCCATCCGCCAGTCCAGCAGGTACTCCATCGGGGGCAAACCCACGGTGCGCGTGAAGCGCTCGAAGAACACCGTGCGCGAGAGCGCCGCGCTCTTCGCGAGCTGCGCCACGGTCCATGGACGCGTGAGGTGGCGGTGCATCTGCCGGATCGCGGGCGCGAGCCGCGCATCCGCCAGTCCGCGGAGGAGCCCCGGAGGTGTGTCGCCGCTCGGCGTGGACCGCAGCGCTTCGATGAGCAGCAACTCCACGAGCCGCGTGAGCACGAGTTCGCGCCCCGAGCGCTGTTCGCTCGTTTCGTCGCGGACGAGCTGGACCAGCGTGGACAGCCGCTCCACGCCGCGCACGTGCACCAGGATTGGGAGCAGCGACACCATCAGGGCCGCGTCAGGCGAGTCGAAGACGAAATAGCCCCCAAGCAGTCGCACATCCGGGCGGCCACCACGCCGACCGTGACGCACCTCCCCGGTAGGGGAAGGGGCCACCTTGGGGTCGACACGTTCGGCAGTCACCGGCTCGAAGCCAGAGATGGTGAAGCCCGGCGTCGCCGGCAGCAGCACGAAGTCGCCCCCCTCGAGCGTGACGGCCGGATGCCCGTCGATGGCCAGTCGGCAGCTCCCTTCGAGCACGGCACAGAAGCTGGGCTGACCGAAGTCCGAGTAACGAACTCCCCATGCGCCCGCTCCGCTGATGCCCTTCGAGAAGATGGCCCTGGGCTGAAGCAGCGCGATGACTTCCGAAAGGGGGTCGGTCATGCCCGGACGCTAGCAAAAGAAATGCGGACTCCGCGTAGTGGAGCGTCCTGATTGTCGCCGGTACCTTCAGAACATCAACGCCGCGCGAATCGCGGCCAAAGGAGACGGCATGAAGACGGTGCTCATCACGGGGTGTTCTTCCGGTTATGGACTCGAGACGGCTCGCCACTTCCACGCCCAGGGCTGGAACGTGGTCGCCACCATGCGAACGCCGCGTGAGGATGTGCTCCCTGCATCGGACCGGCTGCGCGTGGTGCCGCTCGACGTGACGAAGCCCGAGAGCATCGCCGCCGCGCTGGAGGCGAGCGGGCCCATCGACGTGCTCGTCAACAACGCGGGCATCGGGCTCATGGGCGCCTTCGAGGCCACGCCGATGGCCACGGTGCGCGAGGTGTTCGAGACCAACGTCTTCGGCGTCATGGCGATGACGCAGGCGGTGTTGCCACGGCTTCGCGCACGCAGGTCGGGAGTCATCGTGAACGTGACCTCCAGCGCGACCCTGGCTCCCATGCCGCTGGTGGCCGTCTACACCGCGAGCAAGGTGGCCATCGAAGGGTTCACGGAGTCGCTCGCCTTCGAACTCGCGGACTTCAACCTGCGCGTGAAGCTCGTCGAGCCGGGCTATTGCCCGGGCACCCGCTTCACGAGCAACGGCACCCCTCGGATGGAGGGGCTGTTCCCCGAAGCGTACGCGCCCTTCGCCCAGCGCATCTTCGCCTCGCTGGGACAGCCCTCCGCGGTGACGCGCGAGTCCGACGTGGCCGAGGCCATCTGGCGTGCCGCGAACGACACGTCCGGGACGCTCCGCTTCCCCGCCGGGCCAGACGCGGTGGCGCTGGCCCGGTCGGCATGAAGAACGGCCGGGAGCCTGTCAGTACGCGTACTCCCAGCCGCCACGGCCGCGAGTGCCCTGGCCCATCCGCGCGCTCATCTCGCGCAGCCGGCGCACGCGCTCCGGGATGGGCGGGTGCGTGGAGAACAGCGACATCACCCCGCCGTGGTGCAGCGGGTTGACGATGAACAGGTGCGACGTCGCGGGGGCCCGGTCATACGGCATGGCCTCCGCGCCGCGCTCCATCTTCAAGAGCGCGCTCGCCAGCGCATCCGGGTCGCCGCACAACTCCGCGCCCGTGGCGTCCGCGCCGTACTCGCGCGAGCGGCTCACCGCCAGTTGCAGCAGCGTGGCCGCGATGGGCGCCACCAGCAGCAGGCCCAGGTTGGACAGCGCCCCGGCCACGCCACCGTCCCTGTCGTCGTCGCCGCGGCTGAGCATGCTGCCGCCGAACCAGAAGAGCATCTGCGCCGCGTAGCTGATGATGCCCGCGAGCGTCGCCGCCACCGTGCCGATGAGCGTGTCCCGGTTACGCACGTGGCCAATCTCGTGCGCCAGCACGCCCTCCAGCTCGCGCCGGTCCAGGATGTCCATGATGCCCGCCGTCACCGCGACGGCCGCGTGGCTCGGGTTGCGGCCCGTGGCGAACGCGTTCGGCTGCGCGGTGGGGAGCAGGTAGACCTTCGGCTTCGGCATGCCCGCGCGCGCGGCCAGCCGCTCCACCATCTCATGCAGCCACGGGGCCTGCTCGTAGGACAGCGGCTGCGCGCCGTGGATGGCCAGCGCGATGCGGTCGCTGAACCAGTACGAGCCGAAGTTCATCACCACCGCGAAGAGGCCCGCCATCATCAGCCCCTGCGCGCCGCCCAGCCGCTGGCCGATGACGAGCACCAGGGCCGTCAAGCCCGCCAGCAGGACGGTCGTCTTCAATGCGTTGCCCAGCCGGTGCCACCCGCTGCCCTTGAGCGCCGGTGCGGCCGGTCCTCGGGTTGTCATGTGGGGGTCACGCTGCGCCATGTTCCTCGTTCCGTGCCTTTCGCCCCGCCATGGGGGCCACACGAAACGTAAGCAGGAGCAGGGAGGCGTCAACGTAACGGGTCCAGGCTACCCCGGAGGCCCATGGCCCCGGCTGCCGCCCGTCCCAAAGGTAGAGCCGTCTTCAAAGATAGAAACGATCCGTCACGCCGGCCGTACGCTGGAGGATGGCGCTCCACCCGAGCCAGACGTCAATGCCACTGTCGCCCGCCTTCGACTCGCTCCCCAGGGCACCGAGCGAGCCCGTGCAGCCCGCCACCATGCCCAACCCGGACTCGCGCACATGCTCCAGGAGCGTGCGCACGGTGGGCATGCCGCGCGCCTCGAAGCGGTCCGCCACGTCCTCGCGTCCGGCGAAATCCGGTTCGTCCAACCTGTCCAACAGGAAGCGCTCCAGGGCCCACCAGAACAGGTACACCTCGACCCGCCGCCCGGCCGCGGTCGCCGCCGCCGCGATGGCGAGACCCTGGTGCACACGGTCATATTCGCCACTGTGCAGGAAGACGATGACCCTGTTGTCCGGCGTGCTCACGCGGTGGCTCATACCGTCCAGAAGACAGCGCGTCCATTCACACCCGGAGCGCGACCGGCGGGGCCCTTTGGCTTGCACCTCGGCCCTGGCGCTTGGTAGGAACCTAACGACCTTCCAGGCTTACAGGTTTTTTGCAGCGACAGCGCGGGTGGCTTTCAGCGACATGGGCGACGAGACGACAGCCAAGCGGAAGGATGCCCACCTCGACCTGTGCGCGACCGGCGATGTGGAACCGGCACAGAACTCCACGCTGTTGGAGTGCGTGCACCTCATCCACTGCGCCATGCCGGAGATGGCGGTGGAGGATGTGGACCTGTCCACGCCGTTCCTGGGCAAGCGCCTCCAGGCCCCGCTCCTCGTCACCGGAATGACGGGTGGCACGGACCGCGCGGGCGCGGTGAACCGGGACCTGGCGCTGCTCGCGGAGCGGCACGGCCTGGCCTTCGGCGTGGGCAGCCAGCGCGCCATGGCGGAGGACAGCGCGCGCGCGGCGTCGTACGCGGTGCGCGACGTGGCGCCCACGGTGGCGCTCCTGGGCAACATCGGGCTGTACCAGGCCATCGGGTTGGGCGTGGATGGCGTGCGGCGGTTGATGGACGCCATTGGCGCGGACGGCATGGCGCTGCACCTCAACGCGGGCCAGGAGCTGACGCAGCCGGAAGGCGACCGCGACTTCCGCGGCGGCTACCGCGTGGTGGAGGAGCTGGCGCGCGCGATGGGCGACCGGCTGATGGTGAAGGAGACCGGGTGCGGCATCGGCCCGGACGTGGCGCGGCGCCTGGTGGAGCTGGGCGTGCGCAACGTGGACGTCTCCGGGCTGGGCGGCACGTCGTGGGTGCGCGTGGAGCAGCTTCGCGCGGTGGGCTCGCAGGCGCAGGTGGGTGCGGAGTTCAGCGGCTGGGGCATCCCCACCGCGGCGGCCATCGCCAGCGTGCGCAAGGCGGTGGGGCCTGAGGTCCGGCTCGTGGCCAGCGGCGGTGTGCGCGGCGGGCTGGAGTCCGCGAAGGTGCTCGCGTTGGGCGCGGACCTGGCGGGCATGGCGCTGCCGCTGTTCCGGGCGCAGCAGCAGGGCGGGCTGCCGGCCGCGGAGGAGGCGCTGAAGGTCATCCTCACGAGCCTGCGGCAGGCACTGGTGCTGACGGGTAGCCGCTCCGTCGCTCAGCTGCGGCAGCGGCCTCGCGTGGTGACCGGCGCGTTGAAGGATTGGTTGGCGGCATTGTGATGCCGGGTGGATCCCAGGTTGGGAAGGAAGAACATGTCTGACACCGTGACGTCCCGGCTCGCCGGATTCCACAAGCTGCCCCTGGAGGAGCGCCTGGCGCGCATTGGCCAGATGTTCCGGCTGACCGAGGCGGAGCTGGACCAGCTGCGCGGTGAGAACGGCCTGGACCTGTCCATCGCCAACCAGATGATCGAAAACGCGGTGGGCACGTTCTCCCTGCCGCTGGGCCTGGGCCTCAACCTCAACGTCAACGGGCGCGACTACCTGGTGCCCATGGCCGTGGAGGAGCCGTCCGTCGTGGCGGCGGTGTCGTTCGCGTCGAAGATCGTCCGCGAGTCGGGCGGCTTCATCGCGGAGGCCGACGCGTCGATGATGATCGGCCAGGTGCAGGTCTCCAACTACGGCGACCCTGGCATCGCGTCCGAGAAGATCCTGGATGCGAAGGATGAAATCCTCGCCCTGGCGAACAGCTTCCACCCGGCCATGGTGGCCCGCGGCGGTGGCGCGAAGGACGTGGAGGTGCGCCTGCTGCCCGCGCCGGAAGGACCGCGCGGCGAGCCGCTGCTCATCGTCCACCTGCTCATCGACGCGCAGGAGGCGATGGGGGCGAACCTCATCAACACCATGGCGGAGGGCGTGGCGCCGCTGATCGAGCAGCTGACCGGCGGCCGGGTGTACCTGCGCATCCTGTCGAACCTGGCGGACAAGCGGCTCGCGCGCGCCACGTGCCGCATCCCGCTGCCTCTGCTGGCGGACTTCGGCCTGCCGGGAGAGGTCATCGCCGAGGGCATCGCGCAGGCGAGCCGCTTCGCGGAAGCCGACCCGTACCGCGCCGCCACGCACAACAAGGGCGTGATGAACGGCATCGACGCGGTGGCCATCGCCACGGGGCAGGACTGGCGCTCCATCGAGGCCGGTGCCCACGCGTTCGCGTGCCGCAAGGGGCAGTACCGCCCGCTGTCCACCTGGTACCTGGAAGAGGGGCACCTGGTGGGCCGCATCGAGCTGCCGCTGGCGCTGGGCCTGGTGGGTGGCCCCATCAAGATCCACCCGGGCGCGCAGGTGGCGCTCAAGCTGATGCGCGCCACCAGCGTGCGTGAGCTGTCCATGGTGTTCGCGGCGGTGGGCCTGGCGCAGAACTTCGCGGCGCTGCGGGCCCTGGGCTCCGTGGGCATCCAGAAGGGCCACATGGCCATGCACGCGCGCAGCGTCGCCGTCACGGCGGGCGCGCGCGGTGGGGACGTGGAGAAGGTGGCCAACCTGCTGGTGAAGGCCGGGCACGTGAAGGTGGAGAAGGCGCGGGAGATCCTCGCGAGCCTGCCGCCGGAGACGCCCGTCGTCGCCACCCTCACCAACGGCTGACGTCCGCCCCCGGGCGCTCCCTTGATGCGGGAGCGCTTGACGGGGCAGGGCGGTGCGCGGAATGAAGGCGCCCGCCCCCTTCGCGAGCCTGGTGCCATGACTTCCGCAATGAATCCCCTGGTCGCCTTCGGTGCTGGCAAGGTCATCCTGCTGGGCGAGCACAGCGTGGTGTACGGCTACCCCGCCATCGCCGGTCCCCTGACCATCGGCGTGGTGGCGCGCGGTGGGCCGTCGCGCTCGTGCGTGCTGGACGTGCCGGTGACGGCGGACGCGGCGCAGAAGCGGATGATGCGCAAGGCCTTCGCGCGCGCGGCGAAGCTCGTGGGCGAGCCGAAGGTGAAGGTCACGCTGGAGCCGCAGCTGCCGCTGTCCGCGGGGCTGGGCAGCTCCGCGGCGCTGGCGGTGGCCACGTCGCGTGTGTTGCTACAGGCGGCGGGGCAGGCGCCCACGGCGAAGGCGACGGCGCGGCTGGCGTGGGAGATGGAGCAGGAGTTCCACGGCACGCCGTCGGGCGTGGACCACACCACGAGCGCGGAGGAGAAGCTCATCCTCTACCGGCGGGTGCAGTCGCCGGCGGGTGTCACGGGCCGCGCGCGCGAGTTGAAGAGTCCGCGGCCAGTGTCGGTGGTGGTGGCGCTGGCGGGCGCGCGCAGTCCCACGAAGCTGACGGTGGGGGCGCTGCGCGAGCGGCAGGCGCGGTGGCCGGAGCGCTACAAGCGGCTCTTCGGTCAGGTGGGGAGGCTCGTCACCGAGGCGGCGAAGACGGTGGAGGCGGGCGACCTGGAGGGGCTGGGGGACGCGATGAACGTCAACCAGGGCCTCCTGAACGCGCTGGGGCTGTCGTCACCAGCGTTGGAGGACATGGTGTTCCGGCTGCGCTCGCTGGGCGCGCTGGGGGCCAAATTCACCGGGGCGGGAGGTGACGGTGGCGCGGTCATCGGCCTCTTCCCCGAACCGGAGCCCGTGGTCGCGCAACTGACGCGTGACGGCGTGCGCTGCTTCGCGAGCCAGCTCGCGGGGCCGCGGGTCCAGGGAGACATTCCATGAAGGCAACGGTCCGGGCGCATCCCAACATCGCGCTCGTGAAGTACTGGGGAAAGCGCGACGAGGCGCTCATCCTCCCGCACCAGTCCAGCCTGTCGTTGACGCTGGCCCCCATCCACGTGACGACGACGGTGGAGTTCGGCGCGCCGTCGGACACGGTGGAGCTGCACGGCCACGTGGCCAAGGGCAGCGAGCGCGACCGCGTGCTGCGCCTGTTGGACGAGGTGCGCGTGCAGGCAGGGCGCGACCTGGGTCCCGCGAAGGTGGTGTCGCGCGGGGACTTCCCCATGGCGGCGGGCCTGGCCAGCAGCGCGGCGGGCTTCGCGGCGCTGGCGGTGGCGGGGCGCGCGGCGGCGGGGCTGCCCCAGGACACGCGGGCGTCCAGCATCCTGGCGAGGCGGGGCAGCGGCTCCGCGTGCCGCAGCGTGCAGGGCGGCTTCTGCGAGTGGATGCGCGGTGAGCGCGAGGACGGCGAGGACAGCTACGCCGTGCAGCGCTTCGACGCGGGCCAATGGTCGGACCTGCGCATGGTGGTGGCCATCCTCGACCGCGGCGAGAAAGAGGTGAAGTCGCGGGACGGGATGAAGAACACGGTGGAGACGAGCCCCTACTATCCGGCGTGGGTGAAGGACGCGGAAGCCGAAGTGCCCCGCGCCCGGGAACTCATCGCGAAGAAGGACCTGGAGGCGCTGGGCGAGCTGTGCGAGCGCAACGCGTGGCGCATGCACTGCACGACGCTCTCCGCGGATCCGCCGCTGTCCTACCTGAGCCCGGCGACGCTGGGGCTCATCCAGCACCTGCGCGAGCAGCGCAAGAAGGGCGTGCCGGTGTGGTTCACGCTCGACGCGGGGCCGAACCCGGTGCTGCTGACGACCGCGGCCCACGAGGTCGCGGCGGAGGCCCTGGCCCGCGCCTGCGGAGCCGTGGACGTGGTGCGCTGCGTGCCCGGTGGTGACGCGACGCTGCTCACCGAGCACCTGTTCTGATGGACCGAGCGCTCTCCGCCCCGGGCAAGCTGTTCATCTCTGGCGAGTACGCTGTTCTGTGGGGCGGCGTGTCGCGCCTCGCGGCCGTGGCGCCGCGCACGGCCGCATATGTGCGCAGGCGTCAGGACTCGCGCGTGCACATCTGCCTGGAGGAGGGGACGCTCCAGGGGCTCACCACGCCCCGAGGCGTGAAGTGGGACCGCGAAGTGCCCGCCGGCTTCTCCTTCGTCGCCCGTACGCTGGATGAAGCCCTGCGCGCGCACGGCCGCGCGAGCGTGGGCTTCGACGTGGCGGTGGCTCCGGGCGCGCTCGGCCCGGGCGGTCACAAGCTGGGCATCGGAGGTAGCGCGTCCGCGACGGTGCTCGCCGCGGAGGCCGCGCGCTTCGTGCTGGAGGAGAAGTTCGACGTCCTGAAGCTCGCCCTCACCGCGCACACGCTGGGACAGGGCGGCAAGGGCAGCGGCGGTGACGTGGCCACGAGCTTCGCTGGCGGTGCCGTGCGCTACCGTCGCTATGACATCACCGCGCTCGCGGACGCGGCCAACACCGGCCGCTTCAACGCCGCGCTCGCGGAGTCCCCTCCAGTGGACCTCTGGCGCATGCCCGTGCCGCGCGTGTCCATGCTCTACGCCTTCACCGGCGAGAGCGCGTCCACGAAGCTCCTCATCGGCCAGGTGGAAGCCCGCCTCGCGGACGCCGGGCGCAGGGCCTTCGTGGAGCGCTCGGACGCGTTGGGCCACACGATTGAAGACGGCCTGGGCGGCGGCGACTTCCGTGCCTTCTCCGAAGCCGTGAAGGCCCAGCACGCGCTGCTGCTGGAACTGGGCCCGCTGGAGACCGAAGGCATGCGCCGCGTGCTCGCCATCGCCGCGTCCTACCACTGCGCGGGCAAGCTCTCCGGCGCGGGCGGCGGTGACGGCTGCATCCTCTTCGCCCCGGACGCACAGGCGCGCGAAGCGCTGCGCGAGGGCCTGGAGTCGCGCGGCTTCCTCACGCTGACGCTCGACGTGGAACAGGGCGTGCGCGGCGAAGCGCAGACGGATGCGCGGCTTCGCGGCTGGGTGGACGCGCTCACCTGAAATCAGCGCGGCGCGCGCCCGGGTGCGCCGTTAGAACATGTGACCGAACGTGATGTAGAAGCGCTGACGGCCCGTCTCGGTGGAGCGCGCGTAGTCCATGCGCACCACGGCCGCGCGGCGCGAGAAGCGCAGGCCGCCGCCGATGCCCGGGTGCCACTCATGCCACTTGCCGTCCGTCACACCCGGATGCCACACGCGGCCCAGGTCCAGGAACACCACCGCGCCCAGCGCCAGCGGCTGTCCGAAGAAGCCCATCCGCGCCGCCTGGAAGCGCAGCTCGGAGTTGCTGAACGCCTTCACGTTGCCGGCGAAGCGGTTGCGCTCGATGCCGCGCACGCTGCTCATGCCGCCAATGCCCTCGGACACGTTGACGCCGCCCGTGGTCATCCACTCGAAGAACGGCACCTCCCCGAAGAGCATGTCCAGCGTGAGCCGCTGCGCGAAGACGAGCCGCGGGGTGATGCGGATGTAGCGGCGCTCGCTCAGCGTCACGCCCGCGTACTGGTAGCGGCTGAAGGTGGCCAGGCCCGACACGCGCAGCGCCACCTCCTCCACGCCGCCTGACGTCGGGTCGGCCTCGTCATCGCGCGTGTCCCAGAGCGCGCCCGCGAGCAGCTGCCCGCTGGGCCCGCCCTCGATGCCGATGGGCCGCTCCTGCGCCAGGATGGACGTCTCGTAGGGTGACACGCGCGTGTAGCGCCAGCCGTAGCCCACGTACGACTGGAACGGGTGATTCTCACCGAACGGCCGCCCGCGCAGACGCACCCAGAGGCCCGGCGAGCCCTTGTCGTAGTTGTACCGCTGGTCGTCCACGTCACCCCGGAAGTCCGGGGCGGACAGGTTGCCCGCGCCGAAGAAGGGGCTGCTCTTCTCCTGCCGGTATTCCAGCCGGCCCTCCAAACGCAGGGGCCCCAGCAACTGCGGCCCGTCGTAACGGAGGTAATGATTCATGGCGCCGCGCGCGGTGAAGAACACCTGCGCGGACAGGGCATGCGCGTAGGGCGCCTTGCTGCCGTCGCCATAGAGGTACATGCCGCCGACAGCGCCGTAGCCGAAGCCCTGATCCGAGCTGAAGGACAGGAGCGGCAGCGCGATGCCGTCCATCGTAGGCGTTCGCTTCACGGGCGAGAGCCCGGGCGCCGTGCGGCTGGCCGCCACGGCACTCAGTGACAGCAGCATGAAGAACAGGAAGACGACTGGAGCCAGCATCGAAACCCCGTGAAGCCCCGAGGGGGCGCATCGATTCCAGCCCGGGACAGAGACCCTTTCCGCCCGCCTGCTCTCCAAGAGAGCAGCGCGGCCTCGGAAGCTCCTGTCCCCCTGAATGCCCATTTTGCCTTGGGGGATGGGGGAGCCGTCAACGTGCGCGAAAGTCTCAACGAGCTCGTCAGCGAGAATTCACGAAATTGGGCGAATACCCTCGTCCGGAGGATTGGATCGAAAGTTCCGCCCGTGGCGGCGCGTCGGCCTCGGAACGCTCTTCTCGTCCATCTGGACGGTGTGCCCAAGGCGCTCCTCGACGAGGCCATTGTCACGGGGCGCATGCCCTTTGTTTCACAGCTGGTCCGCTCTGGCGCGTATCACTTGGAGAACGCGTTCTGGGGAGCGCCCACGTCCACGCCGTTCTTCCAGGCGGGGCTGCTCTACGGGCTGCGGCATCCGAACCTGCCGGGCTACAGCTGGTACGACCGGGCGCTCGGCCGCAAGGTGCAGATGAACACCCCGGGCGACGCGATGGCCATTGACGCGCGCCTGCGCGGACACGGCCGCACGAGCCTGTTGGACCACGGCGGCCACACGTACTTCTCGCTCTTCCACGCGGGCGCCACGAACCGCATGTGCATGAGCACGCTGTCGAGCTTCAAGCTGATGGCGCGCTCGTTCGCGTACGAGATGCAGGGCCTGGGTTCGGCGCGCACGAGGGGGGCGTGGGACTTCCTGCGTTCCTTCGGCATGGAGTCCTGGCACGCCGTGCGCGAGGTGCGCCAATGGGCGCGCCAGCTCAACGACTGGCGCCACGAGCAGGGTTTCCTCCTGAGCCGCATCCTCCTCCAGCGGTTGGGCTGGAGCTTCGCGTACACCAAGTCCCTGGTGGACATGGTGCGCGGCGTGCCGCTCATCTATCTGGTGTACGGCAACTACGATGAAGTGGCGCACCGCCGCGGTCCGCGCTCGGAGCTGGCGATGCAGGAGCTCCACCGTGTCGACGCGTCACTGGCGGAGCTGTTCGCCGTGGCCCGCGCCGCGCCGGAGCCCTACGACGTCATCCTCCTGTCGGATCACGGCCACGTGGACAGCCTGCCCCTGGAGCAGCGCCAGGGCCGGCGCCTGGAGGCCGTCCTCTTCGAAGGCGAGGTGCCCGAGCTGCGCGCGGACGTGCGCCGCGGCCTGCTGGATGGGCGCCAGCCTCCAGCCCCGGACACCGCCGCGCGCGAGCCCTTCATCCCGGTGGTGGTGGAGGCCGGTAACTTCGCGCACATCTACCTGAGCGGCCGTCCCGCGCCACTGGAGGCGCGCGAGCTGCTGGCGCTGCATCCGGAGGTGCTGGCGCGGGCCACCCACAACCCGGACATCGGCATGGTGGCGATGCGCCGGGGCACCGAGGCGGTGGTGGTGATGGGCGGAGGCGTCTACAGCCTGGAGGACCTGGACCGTGCGCCGCTCACCACCGAATACAGCAAGCGCGCCGTGGCGGACTTCCTCCAGGGACTGCCACGCATGGACACCGCGGGGGACCTGGTCCTCTTCGGTGAAGCCGTGCAGAAGGGCGGCACGGTGGGCTTCGCGTGGGAGTTCGGCTCGCACGGAGGCTTGACGCGCGTGGAGTCCGACAGCCTGGTGATGTGGCCCGCGAACGGCCCGGTGGACCTGTCTGGCCTGAGCCACTGCGCGCGGTTGCACGAGCGCCTGGCGGAGGCCTACCTGGACACCGGCTCACCGCGGATTCTCCATTGAGACCGAGGAAGGGGAGGACCATGCGGCTTCCCAACGCCAGTGGACGCACGTGGCTCAAGGTGCTGGGCGGAGTGGTGGGACTCGTCCTGTCCCTGCTCCTGCTATCCACCGCGTTCTTCAAGTGGAACCTGAGCGGATCCGGGGACCTGCTGACGCCGCGCTTCCCGCTGGACAAGTTCGTCCGCGACCTGCCGGGACACCTGGTGTGGCTGGTGCCGTTCATGCTCCTGCAGGCGTCGCTGGTTCCGCTGCGGGCGGTGCAGTGGCAGGCCACGCTGCGCAAGCACATCCCGTTCAAGGACCGCTTCCAGATGGTGGGCATTGGCGTGTTCGTGCACAACGCGCTGCCGGGAAAGTTGGGGGAGGTGACGCGCTCCTTCCTCCTGTCGCGCACGCACAACATCGCCTTCATCCGGAGCCTGGGCTCCGTGGGCGTGTGCAAGCTGATGGAGTTCGCCTGTCTGATGCTGCTGGTGGCCCTGTCCTTCCTGGGCCCCTTCGGCGAGACCATGGCCCACTTCCGGACGGAGCTGCACGTGGCGCTGTCGCTGTGCATCGGCCTGGTGGCGCTGGTGGTGCTGCTGGCCCACTGGGCGGCGCCCCTGGGCCGCTGGCTGCACCAGCGTCACACCATGCCCCGCGTGGACAGCTTCCTGAATCACGTGGGCGAGGGGCTGGGCACCGCGCGCTCCTTCAAGGGCATGACGAAGGTGTTCTTCTTCTCCATCTTCCCGGTGTTCGCCTCCGCGCTGGCGTACGGCCTGGCGCTGCACGGCGTGCACATCCCCGGGGGCCTCTTCGCGGGCGCCGTCGTGCTGGGCGCCATCTCCCTGGGGCAGTCGCTGCCGGGCGTCCCGGCGGGCATGGGCATCTACTACTTCGTCACCAGCTGGGCGGCGCGCGCGCTGGGCTCCAACCCGGAGGACGCGGCGGCCTTCGCCACGCTCACCCACCTGGGCACCGTCATCAGCCAGGTGGCCGTGGGCGCCTGGTGCGTGCACCGCTCCAAGCTGCGGATCCGCGACCTGCGCAAGGGCGGCCGGCTGGCCAACGCCGCCGCGCACCACGTGGCGCATGAAGCGGTGGAACCCGCGCCGCCCTGAGCCGCGCGAAGAGGGCAGGGCCGGAAAACAAAAAGGGCCCCGACTTGTGGTCGGGGCCCTTCGATTACTTCATGCCCAGGAGAGGACTCGAACCTCCATGCCCTTGCAGGCGCTAGACCCTGAATCTAGTGTGTCTACCAATTCCACCACCTGGGCAGGTGGCTCGCGGTGCCTTGCGGCGCCGTGATGGGCGAGACGTATAAAGAACCTCCCCCGCCCGGTCAACACCCTTTTTCAGGCTACTTCTTCAGCGGCCAGCGGCCCTCGGACTCGAGCTTCCGGCGGATGGCCGGGTTCTCGTCCATGAAGGCGACCAGCGATTCCTCGGTGATTTCCACCGTGACGTCCTCGCCGCCGACCTCCGTCTGACACGACAGGCGGGAGTACGGACGGACGTCGAAGCCCATGTCCAGGCGGTCCATCTCGTCGTCCCGCTGCTCGCTCAGCGAGTCCAACCCCTTGCGGACCCAGACATGGCAGGTGGAGCACCCGCACACGCCGCCGCAGCTGTGGCCCACCTGGGCCTCGCCCTTCTCCGCGGCGTCCAGCAGGGTGGTGCCTTGGGGCACGTCCACGGCGACCTCGGCCAGGGGGCTCTTGAAGGTGACCTTGGGCACGGCTCAGTACTCCTCCACGGAATGGCCGGACACCACCTGGGTGATGGCGCGGTTCATGACCCGTTCGATGAAGGCCCGGGACGCCTCGTCCAGCGCGTGCAGGGCCTCCTTCACGGCCATGTAGTCCTTGCCCTGCGCGGCTTCGCGCACGCGGGCCATGGCGGCCTGGATGGCCTCCGGCTCGCCGGCCTGGAGCAGCGCCGCGTTCTCGCGCAGCTGGCGGTCGGCCTCGGAGAGGACGCGCTCGGCCTCCACCTGCTGCTCGCGCAGCTGGCGGGCCTGGATGTCGTCCTCCGCGAAGTCGATGGAGTCGAGGAGCATCTTCTCAATCTCCTCCTCCGTGAGTCCGTGGCTGGGCTTCACGGTGATGGCCTGCGCCACGCCGGTGCTCTGCTCCTTGGCGGTGACGGACAGGATGCCGTCCGCGTCCACCTGGAAGCGCACCTCCACGCGGGCCATGCCGGCCGCCATGGTGGGGATTCCGGAGAGCGTGAAGCGCGCGAGGCTGCGGTTGTCCTGCACCAGCTCGCGCTCGCCCTGCACCACGTGCACGTCCAGGCCCGTCTGGCCGTCCTTGAACGTGGTGAACACCTGCGCCGCCGCGGTGGGGATGGTGGAGTTGCGAGGGATCAGCTTCTCCGTGATGCCGCCCATCGTCTCCAGACCCAGCGACAGGGGGATGACGTCCAGCAGCAGCACCTCGTCCTGACGGTCGCCGTCGGTGAGGAGGCTCGCCTGGACCGCCGCGCCCAGCGCCACGACCTGATCCGGATCGATGTCGCCCAGGGGCTCGCGGCCGAACAGCTCCGCCACGAAGCGGCGCACCGCGGGCACGCGCGTGGAGCCGCCCACCAGGATGACGCCGTCCAGCTCGCCCGCCGCCACGCCCGCGTCCTTCAGGGCCCGCCGGCACACCGTGCCCGTCTTCGCCACGAGCGATTGGATCCACGCCTCGAAGTCCGCGCGGGACAGCGGCTGCGAATGGCCCTCCACGCTGAGCGTGACCTCCGCCGCGTCGGTGAGCGCCTCCTTCGCCTTTCGAGCGGCGACCATCAGCTCCGCCACCTGCGCGGGAGTGGGGGCCTGGACGCCCATCTTCTGGAGCACGTGCTGCGCGATGGCGCGGTCGAAGTCGTCGCCGCCCAGCGCGGAGTCACCGCCGGTGGACTTCACCTCGAAGACGCCGTCCTCCAGCTTGAGGATGGAGATGTCGAACGTGCCGCCGCCCAGGTCGTAGACGGCGAACATCCCCTGGCTGCCCTTGTCCAGGCCGTACGCCAGCGCGGCGGCGGTGGGCTCGTTGAGCAGGCGCAGCACTTCCAGGCCCGCGAGCTTCCCCGCGTCGCGGGTGGCCTGGCGCTGGGCGTCGTCGAAGTAGGCGGGCACGGTGATGACGGCCTGCTCCACCTTGCCGGAGAAGTGCGCCTCCGCGCGGCGCTTCAGGGCGCGCAGGATTTCGCCCGACACTTCAATGGGCGTCACCGGCTGGCCACCGGCCACGTTGAAGCGCACCACGTTGGCGCCGGGGGCGAAGTCGTAGTGGCCCAGCTTGCGCGTCTCCGGGTCGTCCGGGCTGCGGCCCATGAAGCGCTTCACCGACACGATGGTGTCCGTGGGGGCCTCGGCCGCGAGCTTCCGCGCGCGGGCGCCCACCACCACGCCGCCGTCCCTACCGTAGTGCACGACGGAGGGCAGCAAGAGCGAGTCGCCGTCGTCCACCGGAACGCACCGGGGCTTGCCCTGGGACACGGACGCCACCAGCGAGTGGGTGGTCCCCAGGTCGATGCCCACCACGTGCCCCTTCGGCTTGAGCGGGTCGTGGATCTGCAGATAGCCGTTGTTGCTCACGCGAGCACCTCCTCCTCGAACGCGTCCACCTGCTCGAGGAAGCGCGTGAAGTAGCGCACCCGCCCCAGCGCGTGCGACGCCTTTCTCACCCCGTCCGGAGAATCCCCAGCGCCTTCCAGCGTGCCGAGCGACGCCACGGCCTCCTGGAGCGCCGCCGCCTTGCGGCCCGCCACGTCCTTCGCCATGGCCTGGGCCTTGGGCAGGTCCCTGGCCGCGATGGCTTCATCCAACGCCTCGCGCAGCTCCATGACCTCCTCCAGGAACTCCAGGGGCATGTCCTTCTGGGCGCCCGCGTCCTCGCGGTCCAGGTCCACGCCGTGGAGCTTGAGCAGGTAGAAGGCGCGGCGCACCGGGTCCTTCAGCGTCTTGAAGGCCCCGTTGAGGGCGGTGGTGCCCTCCACGGCGGCCAGGCGCGCCTTCGCGTCACCGGGTCCGACGC
Organism: Corallococcus sp. CA041A; assembly: GCF_003612075.1. Taxonomy (NCBI): domain Bacteria; kingdom Pseudomonadati; phylum Myxococcota; class Myxococcia; order Myxococcales; family Myxococcaceae; genus Corallococcus; species Corallococcus sp. CA041A. The sequence continues at coordinate 7,213 of NZ_RAWF01000038.1, read as the reverse complement.
GGTCCGGATGCAGTTGGAGCGACAGCTCCCGGTACTGCTTCTCCAGGGCCGGCACGTCCACGGCGTGGGAGCGGGGCAGCCCGAACACGTCGAAGTGGGTCCTCACGGTGCGCACATCCTCATGGGGGAAACGAAAAAGGGGCCCGGCACCGGGCCGGACCCCTGCTGCCCGCTCCCTGACCGACAGGGCGGGCGGGAAGGCCGCTTCAGGCTTTAGACGGAGAAGCTCTCTCCGCAGCCGCAGGCGGCCTTGATGTTGGGGTTGTTCAGCTTGAAGCCGGACGCCATCAGCGTCTGCTCGAACACCAGCTCCGTGCCGATGAGGTACAGGTAGCTCTTCGGGTCCACGAAGACGCGCACGCCGTCGCGCTCGAACACCTTGTCGCGCTCGCGGGACTTCTCCGACCACTCCATGGAGTACTGGAGGCCGGAGCACCCGCCGCCCTTCACCGCGATGCGCAGGCCGGCGTCCGGAGTCTGGCGCTCTTCCAGTAGCTGCTTGAGGCGCGCCACCGCGCTGTCCGCCAGGCCAATGCCCTTGGGGGCCGGCTTGGGAGGCGTCTGAGGGGCCTGGGTCGTCTGGGCCTGCTCGTTCATGGGGTCGTCCTCGATCCTGGAAGAGGTACCGCGAGGGGCATCAGGCCTGCCGCGACGCGCGCTTCTTCTTGAAGTCTTCGATGGCCGCCTTGATGGCGTCCTCGGCCAGCACGGAGCAGTGGATCTTCACCGGGGGCAGCGCCAGCTCCCGGGCCACGTCCTTGTTGGAGATGGTCATGGCCTGATCCACCGTCTTGCCCTTCACCCACTCGGTGACGAGCGAGCTGGACGCGATGGCGGAGCCGCAGCCGAAGGTCTTGAACCGCGCGTCCTCGATCACGCCCGAGTCGCTGATCTTCAGCTGGAGGCGCATCACGTCGCCGCAAGCGGGGGCGCCCACGAGGCCGGTGCCGACGTTCGGGTCGTTCTTGTCGAGCGTCCCCACGTTGCGGGGGTTCTCGTAGTGCTCGATGACCTTCTCGCTGTAAGCCATGCGTCTAACGCTCCTTCACACAACGCTTGAACTGATGCGCCATCCGGGCAACCGATGCGCGGCCGGGCGGGCGGGGGGTTCCGTGCCCGGCGGGAAATCTTGAGGGGAGGGGAGCGCCTAGTGGGCGGTCCACTCGATGCTCTTGAGGTCGATGCCTTCCTTGGCCATCTCGTACAAGGGGCTCATGTCTCGCAACTTGCGGACTTTGTCCACCACGAGGCGGATGACGAAGTCGACCTCCTCCTCCGTGTTGAAGCGGCCCAGGCCGAAGCGGATGGAGCTGTGCGCCATGTCCTCTTCGACCCCCAGGGCGCGCAGCACGTAGGAGGGCTCCAGCGACGCGGACGTGCACGCGGAGCCGGACGACACCGCGACGTCCTTGATGGACATCATCAGGGCCTCGCCCTCCACGTAGGAGAAGGAGATGTTGAGGCTTCCCGGCATGCGGTGCTCCATGCTGCCGTTCACCGTTACCATGTCCAGCTGCTCCATGATGCCGGTGCGCAGCCGCTCACGCAGGCGGAACAGGCGCGCCGCTTCTTCCGGCAGGTCCTGCCTCGCCACTTCCGCCGCCGCGCCGAAGCCGACGATGGACGCCACGTTCAACGTGCCGCTGCGCATGCCGCGCTCGTGACCGCCGCCGTCCACCATGGGCGCGATGCGCACGCGCGGCTTGCGGCGCACGTAGAGGGCGCCCACGCCCTTGGGGCCGTACATCTTGTGCGCGCTGATGGAGGCCAGGTCGACGTTCATCTTCTCCACGTCGAAAGGCACCTTGCCCACGCCCTGCACCGCGTCGCAGTGGAAGAGGACGCCCTTCTCACGGCACAGCTTGCCAATCTCCGCCACCGGCTGGACCACGCCGATCTCGTTGTTGGCGAACATGATAGAGACGAGCACCGTCTTGGGCGTCATCGCCGCGGCCAGCTTCTCCAGGCTCACGCGGCCGTCCTTCTCCACGTCCAGGTAGGTGACGCGCGCGCCACCCGTGGGCATCTCCGCCCACTTCTTGTACGTGTCGTCCGCGTCCAGGTTGAGCTTCGCGGCCAGCTCCGGGACCTCTTCCGGCGTGACGTCGCGCTCGGCCAGCTGGCCCAGGCGCAGCAGCTTGAGCTCGTCCAGGCGCTCCTGGCGCACGCGCTCCAGGCGCTTGCAGGTGTCCAGGACGGCCTTGTGCTCCGTCTTCAGGGTGATGATGTGGTCGCCCTTGGACTTGTAGAACTCGATGACGCCCTTGATGGCCAGGTTGTCGGACTCGGTGGCGCCGGAGGTGAAGACGATCTCCTTCTCCGACGCGCCAATGAGGTCCGCCACCTGCCGGCGCGCCTTCTCTACCGCGGCCTCGGCCTTCCAGCCGAACGCGTGATTGCGGCTGGCCGCGTTGCCGAAGTCCTCGCGGAGGTAGGGCAACATCACTTCCAGCACCCGCGGATCGAGCGGGGTGGTCGCGTGGTTGTCCATGTAGATGGGCAGGCTCAGCATGAAGTCCTCAGGAAGAAGTGACGCAGGAGGGTGGAACACCCCTCCGCTCCCCGGCGACGCGGTGGGTCCGCGCGCAGCGGCAGGGTCTACATGGGCCCACACGAATGTGGACCGGACTGGTCAATTATAAAATCGACCCCCCTCGGGTCAAGGGAACATGGGGTCCAGGGCCTCTGTCCGCGACGCACCGGGTCGTGGGATGCGCCGGCCGGGTTCAACGCTCCTCCGGAATGGAGCACTCCGGCCGCGCCGGGTTGGAGCGGGGTGATCCGAAACGGTGCTTCGCGCGCCCATAAGTGCCCGTTTCGTGGCACCCCGGGGCATGGCCGGGCGCCTGCACTGGAGCCAGCGCGGAGGGTGCCAGACATGAGCGCCAACGCGAAGACGCAGGCCCGGAGCAACGCCCAGGACACGCAGCAGGACGGGACGGGGCGGCCGTCGCTGGTCCGCCTGGAGGGAGGGTTGGATCGCTCCCGCTACGTGGACGGCTGGCGGGCGGGCAAGCCAGCGGAGGACCCCGACAAGGTGAAGAAGTGGGGGCTCATCACCGCGCGGCCCAGCGAGTTCCTCATCCACATGCGCCGGGGGCGCGTGCGCGAGGTGAGCGGCCAGGGCGCCAGCTGCTTCAAGCTGCCGGGGGACTCGGTGGCCATCGTGCCCACCAGCATCCAGCGGTTCCAGTTCACCGCGGATCAGGTGACGAGCGAGAAGGTGGGCGTGGCGGTGACGGGCCTGGCGGTGTACCGCATCGCGGATCCGCTGGTGGCCTTCCGGATGCTCAACTTCAGCTACCCGGAGCGCGCGCAGGAGAAGCTGGCGGAGCTGCTCGGGGAGATGTTCGTGGGCGCGGCGCGCCGGCTGGTGGCGAACCTCACCGTGGAGGAGTGCCTCACCCGGCGCAAGGAGGGCATCGCGGCGGAGCTGATGCGCGAGATTGCCCCCGTGCTCTCCGGACGGGGCCGGCTGGAGGACCGCACCGACGTGGGCTGGGGCGTGCTGCTGGACACGATTGAAATCCAGGACGTGCGCGTCCTGTCCTCCTCCGTCTTCGAACACATGCAGGCCCGCTTCCGCCGGGAGCAGGAGCGGCAGGCGCGCGAGGCGGAGCTGGCCAAGGAGCGCTTCGTGCGGCGCGAGGAGACGGAGGCCGAGCGCGTGCTCAACCTCCAGAAGCTCGCCGCGCGCGAGGAGGTCCGCCAGCGCACGCAGGCCACGGAGGAGCAGGCGCAGATGGAGCAGCTCGCGCAGGAAGCGCGGCTGGCCCAGGCGAAGATGGAGCAGGCGCGTCAGCAGCAGCAGGAGCGCACCTCCGTGGATCGTGAAGTGGCGCTCGCGAAGCTGACCGCACAGGAGGAGGTCCGCACGCGCACGGAGGCGCTGAAGGAGCAGGCCCGGCTGGAGGCGCTGGCCACGGACGCACGCCTGGAGGAGGCGCGGCTCACCAGCGAACGGCAGCTCGCGTACAACCGCGCGCAGGGTGAACTGGAGGAGCTGCGCTGGGAGCAGGAGGCGGAGGCCGCCAAGGCCCAGGTGGAGCTGGAGCGGATGCGCCGCCAGCAGGAAGCGGAGGCCGCGCGTCACGAAGTTCAGCTCGCCGTGGCCCGGCAGGAGGCCGAGCAGCTGTCCGCCCGGCTCCAGGTGCTGCTGGCGAAGCAGTCCATCGCGGAGGCGGAGGCCGGCATCGCGGAGCTGGAGCTGCGGCGCACCCGCTCGCAGCAGGGGTTGGAGATGGAGCGCGCGCAGACGCTGCGTGACATCGAGAACTCGGTGAGTCCAGAGGTCATCCAGTTGACGTTAGCGCAGCAGCTGCCTCAGGTGGCGGCCGCCTTCCAGCAGCGGATGGGCGAGGTGCACGTGACGGCGGTGGATGGAGCGAACCCCTTTGGCTACATCGCCGCCGCCGTGGAGGGCGTGATGGGGCTGGCGCGCTCCGCGGGGCTGAAGGTGCCTGCCGCCCCCGCGCAGATGCCGGCGGGGTAGCCGCGTCCCCGGCCTCCGCATATAGAAGGGAGCCTCCGAAGGTCCGGACGCGCGGAGGCGTAAGGCACGCATGGACACGAAGAAGCTGACGCTGGCGGCGGTGGTGGCGGGAGTGGCGGTGGCGGTGGTGCCGTGGCTGTTGCCCACGGGGCCGAGCGCCGGGCTGGACGCGGCCCGGTTCCTGGAGTCGGGGAACCTCGCCTGGGGCGCGCTGGTGGTGTTCGCCGGCGGCCTGCTCACCGCGCTGACGCCGTGCGTGTACCCGCTCATCCCCATCACCGTGTCGGTGTTCGGCGCGAGGAAGGCGGAGGCGCGGGGCCGCTCGCTGGCGCTGACCACGTCCTACATCGTGGGCATGGGCGTGGTGTTCAGCGCGCTGGGCGTGCTGGCGGCGAAGACGGGCCAGGCCTTCGGCTCCATGCTGGGCAGTCCCGTGGTGGTGCTGGGGCTGGCGGCGTTCCTGCTGCTCCTGGCCTCGTCGATGTTCGGCGCGTTCGAGCTGGCACTGCCGTCGTCCATGCAGACGAAGCTGAGCAACGTGGGCGGAGCGGGCATCGCGGGCGCGTTCGTGATGGGCAGCGTGTCCGGGTTCCTGGCGGCGCCGTGCACGGGGCCGGTGCTCACGGGCCTCCTGGCCTTCGTGGCGAAGTCCGCCAACACGACGCTGGGCGCGACGCTGCTGTTCATCTACGCGCTGGGCATCGGCGTGCCGTTCTTCCTCATCGGCGTCTTCACCGTGCGCCTGCCGCGCGGTGGCGTGTGGATGGAGTGGGTGAAGAGCGTGCTGGGCATCATGCTGGTGGCGCTCGCGTTCTCGTACGTGAAGGACGCCTTCCCCTGGGCGCGCGACACCGTGAAGGCGCTGGGCGCCGAGGTGGGCCAGGTGCCCGGCGCGGTGCTGGCCGCGGTGCTGGTGGTGGTGGGCGTACTGGTGGGCGCGGTGCACCGTTCGTTCAAGGAGGGCGCGCGCGACTTCGGCTTCAAGGCGTTGGGTGTTGCGCTGGTGGTGGGCGCGCTGGTGGTGCGCGGCGGTGCGCTGGACGCGCGGCCCACGGGTGAGCTGTGGGTGCGCATGGGCCTCCAGGAGCGCCCGGTGGCGCCGTCGTGGCAGTGGCACCACGTGATGCCGGCGAAGAAGGCGACGTTCGACGCCAGCCAGTTCGAGCAGGTGCTCGCGGCGGCGAAGAAGGAAGGCCGTCCGGTGCTCATCGACTTCTTCGCGGACTGGTGCGCGGCCTGCAAGGAGCTGGACCGGCTGACGTATCCGTCCTCGGAGGTCATCACCCAGGCCGAGGGCAGCCGCTTCCTCACCATCAAGATCGACGCGACCAACAGCGAGGACCGCCTGGACGCGCTGATGGAGCAGCTGGGTGTGGAGGGCCTGCCCACGGTGGCCTTCGTGAACCCGGATGGCACCGTGCTGACGAAGCCGCGCGTGACGGGCTTCCTGGAGCCCGTGCCCTTCGCGGCGGAGATGCAGAAGGTCCTGCAGTAGGTCGCTAGAGGTAGTTCTCCCAGCCCAGCCGACCGCGGCTCGCGAGCACGCGCTCAATCATCAGCTCGTGCAGGGTGAGCAGCGGCTTCGCGAGCTCCTCGCCCTCCAGCCGCGCGAGCGCGCCGGCCATGGCCTCCAGCGTGGACATCCCATCCGGGTGTGGCGGCTTGCGCAGGCGGCGCGTGTCCGGCGCGGGTGGCGGTAGCCTCATGCCCGGCAGCCTGCGCAGGGCGGGGACTCGCTGCACCATGCGTCGTGCCTGCGCCCAACTCCCATCGATGACCACGAGCCGCTTTGGGGGAGGACCCTCCGCCTCCGGTGCGTCCGGGAACAGGAGCCACGTGTCCGGCGTGTCCAGCACCGACGCGTCGAAGGGCGCTCCGGGCGCTCCATAGGACACGATGTGGCAGCGGGGCAGGGCGAGCGCCGCGATGCGCGCCGTGTTGGTGCTCTTCTGCGACTCCTTGTTGTGCCGGATGATCAGCAGCTCCGTGCGCGTGGGGATGACGGGCACGTCCGCGCACAGGCACAGGGCCGTGGGCAGATAGCACCGCTCACAGCGGCCCGACAGGTCCTCCGGGGTGCTCGACCTCATTTCGCCGCGGTGCGGTAGCGCTCCATCAGGGCTCGCGCCTCACGCAGCTTCTCCTCGACAAAGCGGTCGTCCGCGTCCGGCTCGTATTCAGCGTCCGGCGGATCCAACTGGAAGAGGGCGGACAGGCTCGCTGGGGCGACCTCCAGCCACTCGGACGTGCGGGTGAGCGCGGCCTGCCTCCGCCCGGCGAAGGTCTCCGGCCCGTCCTCTGGGCCGCACCGGCAGATGCGCGCGGAGTCCCCGGATACGTCCACGTAGAGCCCCAGCACCTCAGCGTCCACCTCCGCGGCCAGCGCGCAGGTGGCCTCGCTGACGTAGGCCGCCATGGCCTGCGCCGCGGAGCGCTCCGTCAGCGAACGCACCAGGTAGACCTGCCACCCGGCCTCCGTGAGCGCCCCGGCCTCACTCAGTGGGGCCAGCTCCGCCGGCGGTGCCTGGATGCGCGACAAGAGCCGGCGCACCGGGACCTCCAGCCGCTCGAGCCGGGCGTTCGACGCGGGGCAGAAGAAGACCACGCGGTACTCTCGGCTGTCGGCGGCGGTTTCCATGGGCATACGGCGGTGGCCCAAGAGGACCAAAGGACTCCCCAGGCACGCAAGGGGGGAGTTGCGCCCGAGGACGCTTCCCCGTG